>PWNY01000039.1 GCA_003557805.1 Bacteroidales bacterium
AAGAACAGTATATATATTGTCCTGGCGTTTTTCCTGGGTATTATAACGGCCGTTTCAGGGCTTATACCACCAGACACCCTTGGAAGCGAGCCGGGCAGGTACAGCCTCTACCTGTTGATGTTTTTGGTCGGAATGGGCATAGGTGCAGACAGCCGGTCAGTGGAGCTTATAAGCCGGCAGGGTGTCAGATTGCTCCTGGTGCCGCTTATGACTATTTCCGGGACATTTGCAGGTGTGCTGGCGGTATCTGCAGTGTTAAAGGATATCTCTGCAGGTGAGGCGCTCGCAGTCGGGGCAGGATTCGGGTACTACAGCCTCTCAAGTATAATAATCAGCCAGATGCACAGTGAAAGCCTGGGAGTCATTGCTCTGTTGTCCAATATTATAAGAGAGATATTCACCCTTCTTGCAGCTCCGCTTATGGTTGTCATTTTCGGAAAATTATCTCCTGTTGCCGCGGCTGGTGCAACGAGTATGGATACAACACTGCCTGTAATAACAACGGTATCCGGCAGGGAGTTTGCCATAATAGCCCTTTTCCACGGAATCGTTCTCACTGTATTGGTACCGGTGCTGGTATCAATGATACTCAAACTATCCATGTAGAAAGACATCCAGGGAGGAAGGCAAACATCAGTCCCGGTTTGCTGCCGCAAACCTGCAATTATAGACATATGCGCCGGATGTTCTGACATTCCAGGTAATAAAACCCTCTTTAACATACATATTCTCGATATTTACAGACTCCCGAAGAGTATGGGATGAGTCAATAATGATCCTGTCCGGGACCAGGCATCTTAAAAGTTCGGCAGGTTCAATGCCGGCACCTGAGCTAATAATCAAATAATCTAAATGCACTGGCTGATTGCAGGATATCCCAAATCCCTTACCAGATGATGTTTCCTCACTCCAGCGTGACACCTGTCCCATGCTGCCGGTTTCTTTACCAACTGCGATGGCGATTATTTTACCATCGAAATGGATAAGGTTCATTGAGCAGCTCAGATCCGGCATCAAAACCGGTACTGAAACATAGTCACCCGGACCATGGTGAACGCTTAGCGTATCAAGCGGTAATCTTATAGAATCCCTTACCCCCCTTACCCTCCTGTATCCCGAAATATTATAATCTATATTGCGTGGATTGGCAAAAAGACCCTCACATGACAATAGCAGGCTTTTACCGGAGGAGATGAAATCAACGGCAGTGACCCCGGATATGCTGTATACCACAAAGCTGTTTCGGGCTAACTTATGGTGGCTACTCACGGAAGCATGAACTGAAAAGGCCAGTAAGGCAAAAAGAAAGACCAGCCCCCCTTTCCTTACCCCTGAAAACAGATATGCAAAAAGGGACAATAGCAACACATATACAAGCAGTGTTTGAAATCCATCCATGTATACACCCCTGGTTACAGCTCCTGGTATTCCCTCGATAAATCCCACTGAAGCATGAAGACATTTTGCAGTGACAGCAAGTAATACCGTAAAGACCTGCCCAATAAGCGGTACCGGGCTGAACACAAGGGCAGCTATTCCAACATGGATCAAAACCGCGGCAAGTGGAATGGTTATAAGATTTGTAAGCAAAAAGTAATTTGGGAACTGGTTAAAATAGTATACTGACAGTGGTCCTGTTGCCAGCTGTGCAGCGAGGCTGACCGTAACAAGGGTCCAGGTCTTTCCTAATAGCCAGCCTCCGGGCTTATACAGTTTGAAAAATGAAGGCTGTAAATTTACAATACCTGCCACGGCAAGATAAGAGAGCTGAAAACCAATATAGCGAACAATGTTCGGGTTCAGTGTAACAAGTATGAAAGCAGAGGCAGCCAGTGTATTCATAACCACGGTGCGTCTTCCGGTCAGTCTCCCCAGGGCAAACAGGCTGAACATCAATGACGCCCTCAAAACCGAAGGGCTGAGACCTGTAATCGCGGCATAGATCCATATGAAAGCAATAATGAGAATAACCCTAACCTGCTCCCCTCCCCTTACCCTCTTTAAAAACATCATTGCATTTAACAAGACAAAATAAAGGATCCCGACATGCAAACCTGACACGCAGAGGATGTGCATTGCACCTGCCCCGGCAAATTCCCTCCTGAGTTCCGGGTCAAGGTATTCCCTGTATCCAAGAAGCAAAGCCGATACAACTGCCATTTCACGCTCTTCCAGTCCACTACCCCTAAGCAAAGACAATGCACGCTCCCTGGCAGTAGCAGCTTTTTTCATAATACTGTTGCGGGTGTACCCGCTGCAAAACCACTGCCCTTCACGCAGGTAGGAAGAGTGGAAGACATTTCTTCCGGCCAGGTACCTCTTGTAGTCAAACTCGGCGGGGTTACGTGGCGCATCTATCTCTCTCCATCTGTTTTTAACGATAATCACATCACCGCAGGAGGGTATCTGCCCTATACCCTCTTTTGAAAGATACAGCATCAGCCTGCCATCAACCCTGAATAGAGTATCATTTACCCCCATAAGCCTTGCCCGGACAAGCAGCTGATAAGTCGCAGGCTTCTCAACAGCTTGTTCTGTAACCTCTGCCCAAAGCAAAGCCTCCTCCTGGCTGTAGTTGCTGAAGTGCTCCCTTCTTTGTATATGGGAGTTTTCCTGGGCAATAATATAACCTGAAACCATAAGCAGTAAAGAGGCCCAGGCACCGAAAAACCTGTGCCCTGCAAAGCATAAGCAAACAAACAGGCATATAGCAGGCAGGTATAATTTATGAAGATCGAGAACGTAACCACCGGATATATTGAAGGCAGTTATCCCTGCCAGGTAAGGGATAAAAAGCCTAATCATGGGCATATTCAGTGTTAGGGCACTCATACCTCACATAAAAATAGCCAAAACCCGGTCACCTTATATATTCAGTGGGCATGTTTTTATGCAAACGGAGTTGGCCTGCAGATGAACGGAAATAAGATAGTTTATAAGTAGTGTCCGACTAAAATTCTAAGGATTAAAAAACAGGGGCTACTCCCACATGCGAAGCGCCCGAAGAGAATACAGAAACAAATCGCTGGGACCACCCGGCTTAAACCAGAAACTGAAAATGGCTTTGATTTAAGGGTGGTCAGTTTGCCCCGGAAGCAAACCCATATCTGTAAGTCAAAGAGTTATGAACAAAATAAGCCGAGATTAAAATTTAGTCGGATGACAGTGAATTAATATTTACAATTTATTCGGATTCGAAGATGATACCATGATGGATATTGCACAAAATCTTACCCCCCCTTTGATGGGGTAAACAAATGATTTCATGGGTGAAAACACAACACACTATAAATTATCCGGACAAAATACTGCATATATTTACGGTAATAATGTTTATTTACCGTATCTTTGTGAAAAACAGTAATCATGTCCAAGGAAATTATTCAGCTTTTTAAAAAGCAAAGCGGCTATCTGCAAAGCAGCCAATTGAACAGACGATCGCTCAAATATCATTTGAAAGCAATGCATGATGCCAGTGAGATTATCAGAATCAAACCCGGTTTGTATAAACATCCTGATTATGCACAGGATAATGATTGGGCAGAGGTATGCCACCTGGTGCCAGCTGGTGTGATTTGCCTTTTTTCTGCATGGCACTATTTCAACCTTACAACACAGGTGCCTTCACAATATCATATAGCTATTCCAAACAAGGCAAAACTCAGACTGCCGGAGTATCCTCCGCTTAAAATATACTATTGGTCTGAGCCTTATTATTCGTTGGGTGTGCAAGAAATAACCAAAAACAAGGATGTAATCAGGATATACGCGATTGAAAAATCGGTATGTGATGCAGTCCGTTTTCGAAATAAGGTAGGTGTTGATATT
>PWNY01000232.1 GCA_003557805.1 Bacteroidales bacterium
AGGTATATACCTCAGCCGCCGGTTCACCGCCATCCATTACCACCTGGCCATCCTCGGTCCACTCCACGAAGTGGTATCCTGTATGTGCAGTGGCTTCAAGGGTAACCTCTTCATGGTGCTCGTATGTGCCTGCCCCGGTAACCGTTCCAAATGACTCATCGTTTGGTACGTCGGAAATAACCCAGGTCTGGGCTGCAGTGCTGAACTCCAGTGGTCCTGCCCATTCCCCGGCCTGATCACCGCATACAGCACGAACATATACATCATGCTGGCTTTCTGGATCAAGGTTGCTGAGCAGATAGGGATATTGTCCTATCCCTTCGATTAATACACCATCCGTGTCATAATCAAACCCCCGTTCTCCGTATACTATATCCCAGCTGCTCTCCTCGCCTGAGGGTGTCCAGTCTATAAGAGCAGAAGTTGTTGTGACCTCATTGGCAGAAAGGCCTGTAGGTTGCAGGGGCTCGCATAGCAGCTCAAAAACAAATGAGTTTTCCCCATCAGAAACCGTGACATCCTCAGTAACAGTAAAGTAACCATCTTTAAAGATCTCAACGGCATAATCTCCTGCCATAAGATAAGTATATGCAAGACCTAAAATATCCGTAGCCAGTGTAATGTCTGTTTCAATTTCCAGGTTAGCCCCGGTAACCGGATCCCCGTCCTGGTTCACCACAAGGAACTCAACAGGGTTTAATGGCTGAGACAGCTGGGTCCTGAGCCCCCAGGAGTCAAATGAGAACTCCAGGCCTGAATCGCTTGTAACAACCATAAAAAGAGAACCCATTGCCGTTTTTTCTGAGCCGGATAACTCCTTCTCAAAATCCCCACCTGTCATATCACCAATGTATACAGAATAACGTCCCGCCTCAAAGATCTCGATCTCTGGCATCTCCGGGCTGGTCTCCATGAACAGGGACAGGGTACCCGGGGAGTATACCTCTGCCACGTCTATTACAAGTTCCATCTCAGTCCAGTACCTGTTATCCGGGTTTACACTAAAGGTGAAACCAAACTCAACCAGGAAATCACCCCCCATTCTTGCAGGCAGCATTGAAAGGGCCATGGGTATCTGATCGATATTTTCAAGAAAGTAGAATCCGTTTATATCCTGGGAATAATATTTTGAGGAACCATCATTTCCTCCGAATGAGAACCCCGGTTTTTCGTCAGGGTTGGATTCAGACTCCTCAAGATCCTGGTTTGCCCTTGCGTCCGCGGTTACCACGAACCTTCCACTCGCATCATTATGTACAAGGAACCTTGTGGATATGGCATCATCGCCATTTATCACCCTGCGGTTATAGCCCTCCTGGTAGCCTTCAGACCCCGGGACATTATTGTTATATTCAGCAACCTTTTCGGTTTGCCCTGTAATCGGATTCTCCCTGTATACAGTTACACTTCCGCAACTGACAGTGTCAGATTCAAACTCCAGTACCAACTGGCCTCCCGGGGGAACGACAAACTCAACCCATTCACAATACCGTGAAAACGGAACCTTGGTTACATTCATCGATTTACAAACCCCGTTTCTCATTGACTGCAGGTTCTCGCGAGCCCTGTCGATCCTTTCGTTCAAGTCGTCAATCAAAAACTGCCTGACTTCCGGAAGCCATGAAGGATGAATTGGTGGATCAAGGCTTGCCATATGGTCAAGCAGCGGTGTCCCGAAATAGACATCATTTTCAATAAGATCCTGCAGTGCATCCTCCAGCCGGTCAACCATTCTCTCCTGTGCTGGTATGGCGGTATTTTCAAGCCAGTCATCGTAATTTCGCTTACCCGCTACGACAGCTTCCGGGTAACTTGACCCATCATAGAGTGCACTAATTTTACCTGCCATGTATGCCGGGGTTGCTTCCGGGTTTACCCATGTGAGGTCATCTGCGGGAGAGGCTGAGTTGGCATATATCGTTGCCTTGCCTTTTGTGTCCATCTGCTCCATCTCCTCAACAGCAGAACCACCGAAACACTGCATAAACTCATCGGTAATCGTTGTCGCGCAGGAGTCTATTATCGCCTGCTGC
Source organism: Bacteroidales bacterium (assembly GCA_003557805.1). Taxonomy (GTDB): domain Bacteria; phylum Bacteroidota; class Bacteroidia; order Bacteroidales; family UBA7960; genus PUPG01. The sequence continues at coordinate 2,034 of PWNY01000232.1, forward strand.
ATGCCTCTGAGGTCAGAGTATTCCAGCACGGTATTATCAACCAGCACAAATGCCCCATCATCTGTGCCATGTGATATTATCATTTTCTGGAAGGAGGCCTCTTTTCCGTTACGGTTGCATTCGGCTACCCTCCGGGATATTTCTTCGTGGGCGGTGGCAATTGAAGCACTGTCGGCCCGGCTTACCCTCTCCTGTGGTATAACATCTGTATCGTCGCTGGTCCCGTTCCAGTAATTTACAAATATGTTCTCCTCACAATAATCAAGTGAGTCAATCTTCAGCTTGTAAAGGTCTGCGATGGCATGCCACATGGCATCAAAATGGCCGGCCGGACGGTCGCTGTACCCTCCGCCTATCAGTATAGCAAACTTGCATTCATCGCAGTCATCATCCTTCCACAGCCTACCCTCCTGGTCATTCTCCTGCCACTTTTCCTGCTCATCAACAGGTGTTTTCTCCTTCAGCTCAAGCCAGCCAAGAACAGAAATTACTGCTTCCAGAGAGTCTTCCGGCCACAGCGGATTTGGGTTGTGTGAAAATGTTACTGTTCCGTGTGCCGCGACAAAACCGCCGTTCCAGAAAGCTTCAGATGGCGGATCCCCTGTGTGTTTGGCAACCGAATGTGGTGGCCATGCTCTTATGTTTACAAGGTTCAGGGGAAAGTCTACAATGGCAGCCATTTCTGGATCAGTATAATATCCAAATACCAGGACGGTATCACCATCGCTGATGGTTTCATCAGTGTATAGCTGTGAAACATCAGTGATCTTTGTGGTCATGGCAGCATCCTGGGAGCTGTCGGGCCAGTTGAAGTAATAGCCTTTAACAGAACCCTGCCCGGAAACAATTAAGCTGAGTACGGCCAAAAAATAAAGCAGATAATTTAGCTTGTAGCGGATCTTTGTTTTCATATTGTTCCTAATTGGTTTGTACTTTTAATGCATTAATAAATATAGGGTTATAATAGCAGGGGTAAAAGCTTGGCAGTGAATGATGTATCCTGATTGGGCGGGTATATGTCCAGTTTTAAAAGGGTAAAATACCCGCCCGGGAGGGGCAGGATTCCCTCTTTTGTTTTGTACATTTGTTTAAAACGGTATCCGTAAAAACAGAACTTCAGTTATGGATAAGAATTGTACCAATCCTGATACAGACTGCAGGCATTGCGAGCTTAAGTCACCACTGTTTTGTTATCTGACTGACAAGGAGCTCGACCGGGTTTCTGAAAACAAAAACATGATTGTTTTCAGGAAAGGGGAGACCATTTGCAAGCAGGGAACTCATATGTCAGATGTAATCTCTGTAACATCAGGCCTGGCAAAACTGTACCTGGAGAGTCCGGACCAGCATGACAGCATCATCAGTATAATAAAACCATCTCATTTTATTGGTGGCCCGGGTATATACCTTGACAAGATGCACCATTATTCGGTGACCGCCCTGAAAGATACAACTGTATGTTTTATAGACCTGGAGCTGTTCAAGGAGCTTATTGACAACAACCGGGCTTTTGCTCATGAACTGATGAAAGAGATGAGCAAAAATATTATATCAGTGTATAACCGCCTGAGCCTGCTTACCCTTAAACAGATGCCCGGCAGGATGGCTGATACACTTATATATCTTTTCGAGGATGTCTTTCAGGACAGAAAGTTCCCTCTATTCCTTTCAAAAAAAGACCTTGCCGGGCTTTCCGGAATGGCAAAGGACAGTGCCGTTAAAGTTTTGCGGGAGTTCCAGCATGAGGGCATAATTGGGTATGAAAACAATCATA
>PWNY01000094.1 GCA_003557805.1 Bacteroidales bacterium
CCTGATAATGGTCAGTGATGAAAAGGAAGCAGTATCAGTTGCCAACGACAGTGTCTTTGGCCTGGGTGGTGCAATATTTACCGAAGACCTTGAAAAGGGACAGATGATAGCCGAAAAGCTGCTTAATGCCGGTTGTTGCTTTGTTAATGACATGGTCAGGTCGGATCCGCGCCTACCGTTCGGTGGCATTGGAGACAGCGGATTCGGCCGCGAACTCTCTTACCACGGCATAAGGGAATTCACCAACATAAAGACAGTTTATGTCAGATAATCTGTCAATCCTTTAATTTATCAAGCAGTTTAATTGCATCTTTCTGCTCCCTGACAATATATTTTGCCGCAGTCTGGGACAAACCGACTTTTATTGACCATGCGTGACCGGGCATTGTCTGGAACAGCAGCTCGTCCGACCATCCTGCCCCTATTGCAAGTATAAAGTCATACTCCTTCCTCGACAGCCAGTGCATGGCAAGCTCACCCTTGTTTATACCCGAATTGCTTACCTCTATTACCTTGCTTCCGTGAATTACATGCGCGCTTATATTGGTGGTTATTGACAGGAGGTGGTCATTCACCTCTTTAACAAGCTGTGAAGCCTGTTCTATGTCTGCCCTGTGGTAGTGCCATGCAACCGAATAATCCCTCTCCTGGATAAAAGAGCCGGGAAGCCTGTCGGTATACATCTCAAGTATGGGTATTACCTCTTCCTTCCACTCCGAAGAAAGAGGCTTCAACAAACTCCACTCCTTGCAGCCTGCTTCACGTATCCAGGACCCATGCTCTGCCGTAAGGTTAATAGGCAGGTCTCCCAGCCACTCTTCCAGCTCATCCTTGCCCCTTCCGCTGATAATCACAATATCGGTCTTTACCTGTTCATCCAGGTTGCCGAGGAGATTGAGCAAGGTCTTGGGCGGTTCGGCCGATGCAGGGTACTTGGTAAAGGGAACCAGGGTACCGTCATAGTTAACTATTATTATACGGTTTTTTGCATTCCTGTAGCCTGACACAAGCTTTTTGTCAAGGCTGCGGTCAAGTAGTTTTCTGCTTAAAGAGTCCTTTGCCACCCTGGAGTTCTCTACCAGTGAGCTCACAAAATCATTGGCCCATTTTGTCACATCATACCTTTTGAGCCTCTTTTGCATTATCTTGTTCCTTCTTACCTGATCCTTCACGGGAATAGCAAGGGCCTCGGATATAGCCTCAGCAATTTCATCAATATTGTTGGGGTTTACGATCACCGATTCGCTCAGCTCCTTAGCTGCCCCGGTAAACTCACTCAAAATAAGCACCCCTTTCTGATCCCTGAGTGCTGCAATGTACTCCTTGGCAACAAGGTTCATACCGTCCCTGAGCGGGGTAAGCAATGCAACGTGGCTCCTGCGGTACTGGGCGATCAGCTCCTTGTGGGGCAGGCTGGTGTACTGGTATATAACAGGGGTCCAGTCCATATTGCCAAAGTTCCCGTTAATCTGACCGACCAGCTCATCCAGCCTGCTCTTGATCTTCTTGTAAGAACCAACCCCCGTCCTTGAAGGTACCACGATCATGTTCAGGCACACCTTTCCAAGCCACTGAGGATGCTTTTCCAGGAACAGCTCAAACCCCTTAAGCCGGTTGATTATACCCTTTGAATAGTCAAGCCGGTCAACCGAAAGTACCATTTTCATCTTCAGGTTCTTGCTCTCTTTATGGGGTGATACATCCATTGTGTGGAATTTCCTGAAATCTATCCCCATTGGGAAGGTCTCAACCTCAACGGTATGGTCAGGCATCGATATCTTGCCCATATGGTTCTCCTTTCCTGCTATCCTCAGAGCGCAGCGCAGAAAATGCTGTGTGTAGTCATGTGTGTGAAAGCCAACCAGGTCCGCACCTATCAAACCCTCAATAATAGCGGTCCGGCTCTCCTTATGCAACATTCGGTACATCTCGTAAGAGGGAAAGGGGATATGGAGGAAGAAACCAATGGGGTTGTTGACTTCCTCACGCAGCAGTGCCGGCAACAGCATAAGATGGTAGTCGTGTATCCATATTATATCATCCTCCCTTAACTCCTTGAGCACCTCGTCCCTGAATATCTCATTCATCCTCTTGTACTCTTCCCAAAATTCAAGGTCAAAACGGGCATAGTTTGGGAAGTAGTGGAACAGGGGCCATATGGTCCTGTTGCAAAACCCCAGGTAAACCTTGTCCATAAGTCTTCTGGAAAGGAATACAGGCGATGCATTGAACTCTTTTCTGACCCTGTCCCTGACATAATCCTGATCATCCTTGTCAATACTGTTGCCTGGCCATCCCATCCAGACATACTCATCAATATCTGAACTGCCCTTACCGAGTGAAGCCAAAAAATCACTCATCCCGGAAACCAATCCGCCGGCGCTCTTGGTCATTGTGAACTCTCCGTTTTCCTTGCTGACCACAACCGGCAAACGGTTAGATACTATAAGTAGTCTCATATTTTGATCTGTTTAGTTTTTAATTGAAAACTCCTTTTCGTCATCTGTCTCAAGGTAGTACTTGCGTCCCCCGACTCCAATATGAACAGGTTTTGCCCAGCCCTTGCAAAACTTAAGTTTTATTTTATCCTGGCTTATATCCAGCTTTATCCAGTGGCTGCGGTAACGCACATGGAATGATACAGAGCCGATATCGGAAGGCAACCGGGGATTCAGCCACAGAACATCGTCCCTTATCTCCATACCTGTGTAACAGCGCTGCAAAATATCAAGCGTGCCTGCCATTGCACCCAGATGAATACCCTCATGGGTAGTACCCCCCTGAATATCCCTGTAGTCACTCATAAGAGCGGTTTTAAAACTATCCCAGGACCTTTCCCTGTGGCTCCTTGCATATACCCAAGCGTGTATTACCTGGCTAAGTGTTGAACCATGGGAGGTCCTCTTGTAGTAATAATCAATATTCCCGGGTATCGTATCCGGGCTGAACTCATAACCAAGTTTATCAAACAGGGATTTTAGCTCCTCGTATGAGAAAAGGGAGAAAAGCATCAAAACATCTGCCTGCTTGCTCGCCTTGTAATGGTTTGGTGAGTCACCCTCTGCTTCCAGTATCCGGTCGAGCCGTATTGCATTTCCGTATTTTTTCCTGTAATGCTCCCAGTTCAGCTCCTTTAACTCCTCATAACCCTCAAACTGGGAGATTATTCCATCTCCGTGAAATGGCACGAACATTTTGCGGCTGATCTCCTGCCAGCGCTCAAGGTCATTTTCATCTATGCCCATTTTGGCTGACAGTTCATTGCAGCATGTTTCATCAAGAAGTTCCAGGAGTTTCAATGCACGCCCGATCACCCAAACCGCCATTACGTTGGTATATGCATTATTGTTCAGCCCGGGTTTCTCAATACCCGGGTAGTGGGTATGGTACTCATCAGGACCCATTACGCCAAGTATTTCATAGCGGTCACGCCTGGGGTTGTAACGGGCGATATCGGACCAGAAAAGTGCAGTCGCAAATATCATCTCAGCACCGTATGCATTGAGAAAATCAGTATCTCCGGTGCTCTGGTAGTAATGCCACACATTATAGGGAATAGCAACATTGATATGATACTGCAGGTGTGAAACGTCAGGCAACCACCTGCCCGATTTCGGATTCAGGTGCATTTTCTGGGTCTCCTCCCTTCCGTTGCTCCCGCTCTGCCAGGGATACAGGGCACCCCTGAATCCGGCACTGCGTGCATTCTCATATGCTTCGGGCAACCGCCTGTGCCTGTACATCAGCAGGGAGCGGGACAGCTGGGGAAAATGAAGGTCGATAAATGGCTGTATATACAGTTCATC
>PWNY01000143.1 GCA_003557805.1 Bacteroidales bacterium
AGGGTGAAAAGGAGTTCATCCGCAGGGCAAAACTGATCAAAAAATATGGTGCCGCAATGGTGGTGATGGCATTCGATGAAAGGGGCCAGGCAACAGATTATGACAGCAAGATAAACATCTGTAAAAGGGCCTACGACCTGCTGGTAAAAAAGGCAGGTATACCACCAGGGGATATTGTTTTTGACTGCAATATCCTGACAATAGGCACCGGCATGGAGGAACACTCACACTATGCATTAGACTTTATCAGGGCCGTCAGCTGGATAAAGCAGAACCTCCCGGGGGCAAAGACCAGCGGGGGCATAAGCAACCTCTCCTTTGCCTTCAGGGGCAACAACCCTCTGAGGGAGGCCCTCCACTCGGTATTCCTTTACCATGCCATTAATGCCGGGCTGGACATGGGTATTGTAAACGCAGGCGCACTGGCCCTTTATGATGAGATAGACCCCGGGCTTAGGGAAAAGTGCGAGGACCTTATACTAAACAGAAGGCAGGATGCCACCGAAAGGCTTATGGAGCTGGGCACAGGCCTTTTAAATAAAAAGAAAGACAAAACAGATGAAACAAAAGCCGGGGATGATGTACCTGCATCAAAAAGGCTTGAAGAGACCCTTGTAAGGGGTGTTGCAGATAATATTGAGGCAGAGCTGAATGCATGCCTAAAAGAGACACCCAGGGCGCTGGAAGTAATCGAGGGGCCTCTTATGAGCGGTATGAACCGGGTCGGGGAGCTGTTCGGGCAGGGCAGGATGTTTCTGCCCCAGGTAATAAAGTCCGCAAGGGTCATGAAAAAGGCCGTGGCGATTCTCCAGCCACTTCTGGAGAGCCAGAGGTCAGGCAGGGGGGAACATACACATTCGGGAACAGTGTTGCTTGCAACGGTAAAGGGGGATGTGCACGATATAGGCAAGAACATAGCCTCGCTAGTCCTCTCCTGCAACAACTTCAGGATTATAGACCTTGGAATAATGGTCGACCGGGAGAGGATAATAAGTGAAGTCATCAGGCAAAAGGCAGATATCCTTGGCCTGAGCGGCCTAATAAGCCCTTCCCTGGAAGAGATGGCTGCAGTGGCCGCTGCCATGGAGAAACGGGGCCTGAAAATACCACTTTTGATCGGTGGGGCAACGACAAGCGAGACCCACACGGCACTAAAGATCGATCCACTATATTCCGGGCCGGTGGTACATGTAAGGGATGCGTCCGAGGCAGTTTCACTCTCGGCAAAACTCACCGGTATAAAGAGCAGGGAAGGAGTGCACTCTGCCTACAAGGCCAAATATGAAAAGATACGCAGCACCCAGAAAGGGAGAAGGGCAAGAGAAAAAACACTGCCGCTATCCATGGCAAGGGAAAACCGATTTATCCTGGAAACAGAAGATAAAACTAGTGCAATGCCGCCATTCACTGGCATAAGGGAGGTAAGGCCAGGCATAAGCGACCTGAGGGAGCATATTGACTGGAATGCATTTTTCAGGCAGTGGAGGGTTTACAGGACAAGGGACGGCAGTGCTGAAAACAGTACCACAGAAACAGAGTCTGCAAGGCTGAAGGCTGATGCCCTGGAACTGCTAGGCCGGGTAGAAAAGGACAAGCTCCTTGACGTCAGGGGGGTGTACGGCTTTTTCAGAGCATGGTCGGAGAATGAGGATGTGGTGGTACTGCTACCTGAAGGTGGCAGCAGGCGGCTGCATTTTCTCAGGGACTGCTCTGCAAGGCCGGAGGGTGCTTTTAACCTCTGCCTATCTGACTTTATTGCACCTGATAACGCCGGGGTAAAAGACCATATAGGGCTTTTCGCTGTTAGCGCGGGGTTCGGGGCAGAGGAGGCAGAGAGGGAGTTCATGGCCAAAAATGATGACTATTCGGCCCTGCTTCTGAGGACACTTGCCGACAGGCTTGCAGAGTCATTTGCTGATTACCTGCACAGTGGTATTAAAACAGGGATACGCCCTGCACCGGGATACCCGGCATGTCCTGATCATTCAGAGAAGACAACCATTTTTTCACTGCTGGATGCTGAAAGGCTGACCGGCATGCAGCTTACCGGGTCATACCTTATAAGACCGGCAGCGTCGGTTTGCGGGTATTATATTTTGCACCCCCAGGCAAGATACTTCAGCATAGGTGAAATTGGTGAGGACCAGATAAAAAGCTATGCCAGGGCCAAAAACAAAAGTATTGAAGAGATAAAAACATTACTGTCACACACCTTAAACCGTAAAAGATGATTATTGCTGAACTATTAAGGCAGACAAAAAAAACGCTGTTCTCGTTCGAACTCCTTCCTCCCCTTAAGGGGAAGAACATACAGGAGATCTACGATGCCGTTGACCCGTTGATGGAGTTCGACCCCTCATATATAAACGTTACCTACCACCGGGAGGAGGTTGTATACAAAAAGCGTCCTGACGGCTTCCTGGAAGAGAGGACAGTGCGCAAGCGGCCGGGCACCGTGGGAATTTCTGCAGCGATCATGCACAAGTACAACGTGGAGGTGGTTCCCCATATAATCTGTTCGGGCTTCAACCGCCAGGAGACAGAAGATGCGCTTATAGATCTTAACTTTTTGGGTATAAACAATATACTGGTTCTAAGGGGCGATCCTGACAAGACACTCAAGACCTTCATTCCTGCCGAGGGTGGTCACCGTTATGCAAGTGAGCTGATTGAGCAGGTAAATAACCTGAACCAGGGGAAGTACCTGGAGGAAGACCTTACCGACCCAACCCCCACAAAGTTCTCAATGGGCATTGCCGGATACCCTGAAAAGCACCCAGAGTCACCTAATTTCGATACTGACATCAAGGTGCTTAAAAACAAGATAGCGAGTGGGGGAGAGTATATAGTGACCCAGATGTTCTTTGACAACAGGCACTATTTCAGGTTCGTGGAAAAGTGCAGGAACGAGGGCATAACAGTACCGATAATACCGGGTATTAAGCCAATCAGCCTAAAATCGCATATTAACATACTGCCAAAGAACTTCTATATCGACATACCAGTGGAGCTCTCATCAGAGGTGGAGAAGTGCCGCGACAACAAGGAGGCTGCAAGGGTAGGTGTGGAATGGGCAGTAATGCAGGCCCGGGAACTGAAGCAGGCGGGGGTGCCTAGCATACACTTCTACACCATGGGCAGGTCATCCAATATTGTTAAGATTGCAGGTGAGGTGTACTGACATAGAAATGACTACAGAGGTTTAATTGCAAATCCAGAACTAAATTGTTACCCATGGCACTGGTATTGAAAAACGGCAGTATGATCATTCCATTTTGTTCCAGGGAAAAAGAAAAATTATGGTGAACGTGTTAAATAGATACCCTTTGAATTTCAACATATTGGACCAAGGAGACTAAGAATGCTTAACAGGTTGAAAAATACAGGATTCAGAGTTTTTCAGCATAAGGATCAATGAGCATTGAGATTTATATTGTAGTGGATTGACAACTAAAAACTAAGAAAATTAGTAAATGGATTATCATTAAAAGTGGAGGATATATAAATGAACAAGTTACCTAATATCCATCCGGGAGAAATTTTTCGCACTCCCTTACTGGTCAGAGGCCGACCGTTAATTTCCCTCAAGGGATGGTTTTTTAGCGTATCACCAGTTCCACCCTCCTGTTATCCGCCCGGCCCTCCTCTGTAGAGTTGGTTGCCGAAGGTGAAACAGGACCCACACCCACAGGCATGAGCCTTTCAGGATCTATACCGTAGCTGTCAACAAGTTCATCTGCAACAGCCTTTGCCCTTTGCATGGAGAGATCAAGGTTAAAGTCGTAGGATCCGGTATTAT
>PWNY01000308.1 GCA_003557805.1 Bacteroidales bacterium
ACAACCCACATTTATAACTGACTACCCCGTGGAGATGTCACCCCTGGCAAAAAAGCACCGTGACAAACCCGGGCTCGTGGAACGTTTTGAAGCTATCTGCAATGGCAAGGAAATATGCAATGCATTCAGCGAACTAAATGACCCAATCGACCAAAGAGCAAGGTTTGAAGAGCAGCTGGAGCTTGGCCGCAGGGGGGATCCCGAGGCCATGGTGCTGGATGAGGACTTTCTGATGGCAATAGAAACCGGCATGCCCCCGACAGCAGGACTTGGCATAGGTATAGACAGGCTTGCCATGATACTATGCAATAAACCCAGCATACAGGATGTATTGTTCTTTCCCCAGATGAAGCCTGAAAAAAGCAGTGACAATGACCAGGGCAGGGACGGTTTTTTAGAGGCCGGGGTTCCGGAACAATGGGCAGCTTTACTGCCTAAAGCTGGGATAAACGATATTGAGAGCCTCAGGTCAGCCAACCCGAATAAGGTTTTCAACCAGCTTTGCGGACTGAGAAAAAAGCTTAAGCTAGATATCCCGCCTCCAAAACCAGAAGAGGTCAAGGCATGGGTGGAAGAAAAAACAAAATAACATAAATAATTCGTTATGCCGATATTGGGTTCTGTGATCAAACGCGCAATAGAGCTGCGAAGTAAAATGCCCGTTCTCTTTCAGACCAGGAATGCCGGACGGGCGCAGAAGAAAGAACTTAAAAAGCTGTTGAAGAAAGCAAGCAGTACGGCATTCGGAGAACATTACAACTTTCCGGATATCCTTAAAAGCCCTGATCCGGTGGCCAGTTTCAGGGAAAAGATACCCATACACGATTATAACGACATTTTCAAGGACTGGTGGTACAGGACCCTGAACGGCGAACCATATGTATGCTGGCCCGGGAAGGTCAAGTATTTTGCCCTGAGCTCGGGAACCTCGGGTTCATCCAGCAAGCATATACCAGTGACGGCTGCGATGCTGAGAGCCATAAAGAAAACCAGCATAAAGCAGATATTTTCGCTGGCAAGGTACAATTTCCCGAGGTCTTTCTATGAAAAGGGCATATTGATGCTCGGAGGGAGCACCCACCTGCAGTACAATGGCACATATTATGAAGGTGACCTTTCCGGTATTACGACGAAAAACATTCCGTTCTGGTTCCAGCATTTTTACAAACCGGGCAAGAGGATATCCAAAGAACGCGACTGGCCTACCAAACTTGACGAGATAGTGGCCAAGGCAAAAAAATGGGATATTGGCGTTATTGTCGGTGTGCCTGCATGGTGGCAGATACTCATAGAGAAGATTATTGATCATTACAATGTTAGCAACATACATGAGATATGGCCAAACCTCTCCATATTCGTGCACGGCGGGGTCTCATTCGGCCCTTACAAGAAGGGGTTTGAAAAACTGCTGGGCAAACCCCTTACCTATATTGAGACATACCTGGCATCGGAAGGTTTTATTGCGTTTCAGAGCCGCCCCAATACAAATAGTATGCAGATGGCACTCGATAACGGGCTCTTTTTTGAGTTCATACCATTCAACCAGAAAAACTTTGACACACACGGCAACCTTCGTCCCGGAGCAACCACCCTTGGGATATCAGAAGTAAGTGAAGGAGAGGACTATGCCCTGTTGCTCAGCACATGCGCAGGAGCATGGCGATACATGATAGGTGATGTAATAAGGTTTACCGATATTGAAAAGAATGAGATAGTGATCACCGGAAGGACAAAACACTTCCTGAACCTGTGCGGGGAACATATGTCGGTGGACAATATGAACTCAGCAATCAGGATGGCCGAGGACCAACTTAACATAGAAATACGCGAGTTCACAGTTGCCGGGGTAAAACATGGCAGCATGTTCGCACACAAGTGGTTCATAGGAACTGACAGCCAGGTGGATGAGAAGGAACTCCGGGACAGGATAGACAGCAACCTGAAGGTGTTGAATGACGATTACCGGGTTGAAAGGATTGCGGCAATAAAGGATGTAATAGTCAGGGTGCTTCCGTCCAGTGTCTTCTACCAGTACATGAGAATGAAGGGGAAGGAAGGTGCACAGAACAAATTCCCAAGGGTGATCAAGGACGAGGTGCTCGAGGAGTGGGAGGAGTTTATATTAAAAGAACAAAAATCTGAATAAATAAATCTGAATACATAAAAATCTGAACACACAAAAAACTGAATACACAAAAAACTGAATATATGAGTGTAAGGGTAAGGTTCGCTCCAAGTCCGACAGGGCCACTCCACATGGGTGGAGTTCGCACGGCCTTGTACAATTACCTGTTTGCCAGACAGCACAAGGGTAGTTTCCTGCTCCGCATAGAGGATACTGACCGTAAAAGATATGTTGAGGGTGCAGAGCAGTATATAATTGACTCCCTGAAATGGTGCGGCATCACCTGGGATGAGGGACCGGATACCGGTGGTGAAAAGGGTCCGTACAGGCAATCGGAAAGACTCGAAATTTACAGGGATTATGCAAATATGCTGATCGAAAAAGGGTATGCCTATTTTGCATTTGACACCCCGGAAGAACTGGAGGAGATGCGAACCAGGCTGAAGACAGAAAAGAACCCGAACCCGCAATACGACTGCGTAACAAGGATGAAGATGAAAAACTCCCTCAGCCTTTCCCCGGAAGAGGTGAGTTCGAGAATTGAATCGGGAGAGGATTATGTAATAAGGATAAGAATACCGGAAGCAGAAGAGGTGGTGGTCGAAGACATTATAAGGGGCAGGGTCGTTGTGAACAGCAACATTATTGACGACAAGGTGCTGTTTAAAAGTGACGGTATGCCGACATACCACCTTGCCAATGTAGTTGATGATCACCTAATGGGTATCACTCACGTTATAAGGGGCGAGGAGTGGTTACCATCCGCTCCCCTGCATGTGCTTCTATACCGTTACCTTGGCCTGACAGGGAGCATGCCACGTTTCGCGCATCTCCCACTGCTTCTAAAGCCGGATGGTCAGGGTAAATTGAGCAAAAGGGACGGTGACAGGCTCGGATTCCCTGTCTTCCCTCTGGAGTGGAAAGACCCGGTGTCCGGTGAACTAATAAGCGGGTACAGGGAGTCGGGATATTTTCCTGAAGCATTTGTCAACATACTTGCCTTCCTTGGATGGAACCCGGGAACCCAGCAGGAGATATTCTCACTTAAGGAGCTTGTGCAAACCTTCAGCCTTGAAAGGGTTGGAAAGTCCGGGGCACGGTTTGATCCCGAGAAGGCAAGGTGGTTTAATCACCGCTATCTTATGGAAAAACCCCTGGGTGAAATACGCGACATGTTCAGGGTAATACTGGACACAAAGGGATACCGCCCCCCGGATGACATGCTTGAAAAGATATGCGCCCTGGTTCGCGACAGGGTGAACTTTGTGCACGAGCTCTGGGAACAGAGTTATTTCTTTTTCAAAGCACCTGAAACATTCGACGAAAAGTTCGCAAAGAAAAAATGGAAGGAAGATACCCCGGGGCTAATGCTTAAACTAACAAGGAAGCTACAGGCGCTGAATAGTTTTGACACTGGGAACATTGAAATGGCAATAAGCGAACTAATGCAGGAAACAGGCGCCGGGGCAGGAAAGATAATGCCGGCCCTGAGGCTATCGCTTGTAGGTGCAGCGCACGGACCTGATGTAAAGGAGATCATGAATATCCTTGGCAGGGATGAAACCGTTGAAAGGATCAAAAGGGCAACCGATATTATGTCTTAAGACCAGACAGGATAAAATACTCCTCAAGCTCCCGGTACCAGTCCTCCCCGTACTTCCTTACAAGGGCCTCTTTTAAGAACCTGAAGACCCTTACACCCTTTTTACTGCCACACACCCGGGCCGCATCGCAAAGGGGCCAGCGGTGATAGTTAAGCGCATCATAGTGTGGGTATTTCTGTATCCTCACAGGGTAGAGGTGACATGAAAGAGGTTTTCTGAAATCGCAAAGACCCTTCTCCCAGGCCTTTTCAATTGCGCAACCGGCAATACCCTCATCGCTGAAGCAGGCATATACACATTGTTTTCCATCAACAAGGGGTGTGGTAAGCTCCCCATCATCATCCCTTACCCAGTAACCCTGTTTATCAATCGCATCTATCCCCTCCCCTGTAAGAAAAGGCGCAATCGTACCGGAAAGGGATTCAAGGATTGAGGTTTCTTCCTCCTCCAGCGGTGCACCAGCATCACCTTCCACACAACAACCTCCTTTACATGCAACAAGGTCGCACACAAAACATTCAGTCAATAACTCGTCAGAGAGCAGGCAGTTTCCAAGTATGATCATAGTAGCTTCCTAGGCCTTACCGCCCCCACGGGCCAAATCCCCCCTGAACATGAAATAGACGTAAATGCTGAAGGCCACAGAGGTAAGCAACTGTAGCAAAAGGGGTATTCCGACAATGGGTTCGGAAGGCATTACGGTCATGATCGCCAAATATTTAAGGCCGTAATACATCAATTTGCTCAGCCATATGCTTGCAAATATTGCCGCAAAGCGGTGAATGCGCTGAACCAGGAAGTAGAAGAGGAAAACCATCACACTCAGCTCAATGGCTATAAGCAGTGACTTGACAAACACCGGGTGGGCAGAAATAAAAAATGACACCACAGGAAGTGTGAGAGCCAGTATATATGCATTCTGCCTGCGTGTATGCAACATTGCGAGTATCACCAGTATGCGCATTGGTTCTGCCATGTAAAGCTTGATGCTGAGCATATGTGAAATTGCCGGCATAAAATAGATAAAGGCTATTGCCAGGACATCGAACAGAACTGCCCATGCCTTTGAGCCAGTAGTGAAACTTATTGCTCCGGATTGATTGTTTGCCATGATTGATTTATTTTACCCCTCCTTGCTTAAACTTATTATAAATAAGCCTTTCAGGGTTATTATACTGGCCCAAAATTAATAAAAAAGAAGACAAAAATTTTACTTTTGTAAATATTAAATATGAAACTATGGACAGACGACAATTCTTAAGAAAGGGATTTTTGTTCTCGGCCCTTGGAAGCTTATATGCCTCTACCATCGGAAAGATACCCCTTTTCGCATCACGAAGCAATAGCTTACAAGCCGGTAATTACGATCTTGTTGCAGTAAGGGGAGGCGAGCCGGTAGACCTTTACCGCAGGGCAATGGATGAGATGGGGGGAATGGGGCTTTATGTCAAGCCCGGACAGACCGTCGTAATAAAACCCAACTCCAGCTGGGACACCCCGCCGGAGAGGGCTGCAAATACAAATCCTGACCTTGTCGAGGCAATCGTGAGGGATTGTGTTGAGGCGGGTGCCAGCAGGGTCCTTGCCTTTGACAACACTTGCGATAACTGGGAAAGAAGCTATGATAACTCCGGGGTTGCTGAAGCGGTGCGCCGGGGCGGAGGGCAGATGCTGCACGCCCACCTTGAAAGGTACTATACTGATGTAAATATTTCGGGAGCCAAAAGGCTTACATCGGCAAAGGTATTCGACAGGCTGATCAACAGTGACGTATTTATAAATGTACCGGTTCTCAAGCATCATGGGTCAACAACCGTGACAATAGCAATGAAAAACCTTATGGGGGTTGTATGGGACCGCGGCTACTGGCACCGGAACGACCTTCACCAGTGTATTGCAGATTTCTGCCTCTACCGTAAACCCGACCTGAATATAATCGATGCCTACCTTGTGATGACACAGAACGGACCGAGAGGCACCTCTGAGGCTGACCTTACCCGTATGCGAAGCATTATTGTGTCGTCAGATATAGTTGCCGCCGATGCAGCCGGAGCACTTATGCTGGGCCACCAGCCCGCAGACATTGGCCATATCCGTATAGCCTCTGAAATGAACCTGGGCAGGATGAACCTGGACAACCTTAATATAAGGAGAGTGGCATTATAGCACCGGTGTAAAATTGGTTTACCATTTGAGTTACTAACAGAAATCCAACTACTATCATGAAACTGTCCAATCTCAGGAGGATACGCATTGCAGTATCTTTATTCCTGTTCCTGTCAATGCTGTTTCTATTCCTTGCAACAGGGCGGGGTATACTCGACCCCGTGGCAAATGTTTTGCTGCATCTGCAGCTGCTGCCATCGCTGCTGAGTTTCTTTGCCCTCTTTTTCAGTATAACCACCCTTGGTTTTGTTTTGATAATATTGCTGACCCTGGTTTTTGGACGTGTTTATTGTTCAAGCATTTGTCCATTGGGCACTTTCCAGGACATCATGATCGCATTTTCCCGACTGTTCAAATCCAGGAAAAACAGGCGTTTTAACTATACATCCAACAGAAAGAGACTGCTCAGGTATGGTGTTCTGGCTGCCACCCTTATATTCTGGATCTCCGGCAGCCTGTTTTTGATCAACCTGCTTGACCCCTATTCAAACTTCGGCAAGATATCGGTAAGCCTTTTCAAGCCTGCATACATCTGGATCACCAATTCAGCTGCTTTCTTACTTGAAGGTCTTGACATATTCCTGATCTCGCCAAGGAGCATGCATACACTGCCTTTTGACGTAATACTGGTATCGGGGATTGTTTTTCTTGTAATAAGCATAATGGCGGTTTGGCGGGGCAGGCTTTTTTGCAACACATTATGCCCTGCAGGAAGTATCCTGGGCTTATTATCATTAAAACCTCTTTACCGCATCGTATTCAATGAAAAGGAATGTACGTTCTGCAGGAAATGTGAATGGGTATGCAAGGCCGAGTGCCTGAACTCCAGGACCCACGAAGTGGACTACAGCCGTTGTATAAACTGTTTTAACTGTTTTAGTGCGTGCCCGAACGAAGGCCTTCAGTACAAACCTGTATTTGCATTAAACAAAACTGAGGTTAAGCAGCCCCTGGAAGGAAAAGCAAGCCCGGACGAGAAGCGGCAGTTTATGCTCACGCTGGTAACCGGTATGTTAAGCATCCCGCTTATTAGCAAACTTGCAAGATCCAGGCCAGTGCACACTGACCAGCCGGGAATGGTGCCGATTGAGAACCAAAAGGTAGTAACACCTCCCGGCTCACTCAGCCACGACCATTTCACTTCCAATTGCATCGCCTGTTACCTATGCGTTAGTGCGTGCCCGACAAAAGTGATCGTGCCCTCCTTTTTTGATTACGGCCTTGCAGGTTTTATGCAGCCTAAACTGGATTACCATAAGAACTTCTGCAACTTTGATTGCGTCAGGTGCACCGAGGTCTGCCCTACAGGAGCAATTACAAAACAGAGTGAGGAAGAGAAAAAACTTATTAAGATCGGGGACGTCAGGTTCCTGGCTGAAAGCTGCATTGTCACGGTTAACCGCACCGACTGCGGTGCATGTTCAGAGCACTGCCCAACAAAGGCAGTGCAGATGGTACCTTATGAAGACGGTTTGTTCATCCCGGAGGTATATCCGGAGATCTGTGTTGGTTGTGGTGCATGCGAATATGCCTGCCCAACCACGCCTTTCAAGGCAATTTACGTAACAGGGCTGCCTGTACACCAGGAAGCCGTCCCTATTGAAGATGCGGACGGCCCCAGGGAAGACGATGCGGATGACTTTCCGTTTTAGGCAGCCTAAACAATAAACATACCGCTTCTGCAGCCTGTTCTTATTCAGCCGCTACAAGGTTAAGTGTCAGACCAAAGTCATCATTAATCGCACTGTCACCCAGGTCTTCAAAAATGCTACCGGAACCAAAGCGTACGTTCCACCTGGTGCGGTCCAGATCAAAGGCTGCAAATGCTAACATACTGTCACCACTAAAGTCAATATTGGCATTGAACGCAATGCCGTGGGTTATACCCCTGATGGTCATGTTTCCAAATACCCTGTGGGTAATGTCTGCAATCTCTTCCTCAACTGCTTCTACGTTTGTAATTTCAAAACGCGCTTCAGGATACTCCTCAACGGCGAAGAAATCATCCGACTCAAGGTGAGCCTGTAAACGGGCATTACTGTTAGGGTTTTCAATATCAAGCACAACGATCTGGTTCATATCGATAACCACTTCACCACCTACAAGGTCACCTTCGAAAACATAGAACCTGCCACTTTTTATTCCAATAGTGCCATCATGGCCACCGCCTATTCTGCGGCCTTCCCATGCAACATCACTGTTTTCGGTATCAAGCAGGAATACATCAACAGCTTCAGGGATTTCTCCTGCCTCCAGCCGCTCCATTATCTCTGCACGGTTCTCACTGGGTCCACCACATGCTGCAGCAACCAGCAGCAAAACAACAGGTATAAAATATTTCATTCGTTTCATGTCCTAATTTTTTGATTGTACATAAATTTAATTTTTTGACCTCACATATAAATATGAACCTGGGTCCCAAAATCAACATTCCTGCACCTTCAAATGTTTACTGACGGCCAAAAAGCGCGGCCATTTTTTTGATTTTTTAGCAAGAATTTTAGAGTTGTGAGTTTTGTAACAAAACGAAATTATATTAGTTTTGCCAACTGTTAATCAATATCACAACTTAGGCAGAATGCAAAACAGACACTGTGGTCAGGCAACAAAAATCAGATGAAAATAGCCGTTGCTTTGCATTTTTTTCTAATTTTGCATCTACTTGAAATAAGCGACTTTATAAAATAAAAAGCCATGCAGAAAAAACTTCAGGAGCTAACAGAGAAAATATACCAGGAAGGCGTAGAAAAAGCCAACAAGGAGGCTGAACAGATACTTAAAGAGGCCAAAAAAGAGGCTAAAGAGCTACTGGAAAAAGCAAAGAAGGAGGCTGATTCAGAAAAAGAAGCAGCTAAAAAGGAAGCTGAGGAGATCAGGCAAAAAGGGCTGAATGAATTGCGCCTTTCGGCAAGGCAGGCTATCTCAGACCTAAAACAGGAGATAACGGATCTTATACAGGCAAAAACGATCGGGCCTGAAGCGAAAAAAACACTGCAGGACACAGGTTTTACCGGTGACATAATAAAAACTATTGTCAAAAACTGGAACCCGGAGGAAAGTGACACGGTCGACCTTTATGTGCTGCTTCCAAAAGACAGGAAAAAGGAGTTTGAATCATATTTCCAGAACAAGGCAAAAGAGTTGCTTGAAAATGGTCTTAAGCTGGATTTCAGTGATAAACTGAAAGACGGTTTTAAAATTGGCCCAAAAGATGGAGGTTACCTTATATCCTTTTCTGACGATGACTTTGATAGTTTTTTCAGGATGTATCTTCGCCCGCGGTTAATAGAGATGCTGTTCGAAGAAGGAAAAAAACAAGACAAGGAATCAAAAGCTAAGGAATCAAAAGGTAAGTAAGGCCTTAATCAGGTAAAATCAGGATCTGTCTTCCAGGCTTACCTTCAAACCGCTTGTTATACAAGCAAAAAAACCAAGCCCGTGAAACGCAATTATTACTATCTGGTAGCAGGACTTCAGGATATTACACTTGATATTCATAAGCTGATTGCAGACCAGCTTACGTTCAGGGATGAACTGCGTACAGAGCTGCACCCAGGCGACTACAAGCTGGTGGAAAAACTCTTTTTGCCATATGACAACAAAAACCTCTTGAACCTTCTGGAAAAAAGGGAGGCTGAGTTCAACGAAAAGGGTAATTATTCAAGGGAACAACTGGAAGAAAACATAAAAGAGCCAGCAGACCTGCCGGATTACATGAAGCGCTTTATAACCGCATTCAAGAACAAGGACCCGCTCTATCCTGATATGAGCCCCGAAAATGAGCTCACGACGCTTTTTTATGATGAGATAACCAGTAGCGTAAAAAATGATTTTCTGCTGTGGTGGTTCAATTTTGAACTTAACGTAAAGAATATAATGCTTGCCCTCAATGCCCGCAAATACAAGGTGCCTTATGAACACCAGATTATTGGCACCGGTGAGATTGCAGGGTTAATACGCAAGAGCCATGCCCGGGACTTTGGTCTTTCCAATGACCTGGACTATATTGATGAACTTACTAGTATTTCAAAAAAAGAGGATATCAGGGAGAGGGAACAGGCAATTGATGAGCTCAAATGGAGCTTCCTTGATGAAAAGACCTTCTTTCATTATTTTACCATCGAGAAGATACTGGCCTTTATAATAAAACTGGGAATGATAGAGCGCTGGCTGGATATTGACAAGGAGCACAGCAACGAGTTGTTCAAAAAACTGCTCAAAGAGCTTCAGGACAGCTATGAATTACCGGAAAAATTTACAGAAAAATAATAAAATATGAATACAATCGGGAATGTAACCGGCATTATTGCCAACCTTGTAATTGTAGAAACTGAGGGGACAACCGCCCAGAACGAGATCTGTTTCATTAAACACGGTGATACAAGGCTAATGGCCGAGGTCATCAAGGTAGTGGGCAACAAATCCTACATACAGGTATTTGAAAGCACACGGGGGCTCAAGATAGGAACAGAGGTGGAGTTCATGGGTCATATGCTCGAGGTAACACTTGGTCCCGGCATACTGTCAAAAAACTTTGATGGTTTGCAGAACGACCTTAACAAGATGGACGGAGTGTTCTTAAAAAGGGGAGAATACACAGACCCCCTTGACATGGACAAAAAGTATGAGTTCAAACCACTTGCAAAGGAGGGTGACAAGGTTGAGGCCGGGTCATGGCTTGGAGAGGTCAGGGAAAACTGGATACCTCATAAAATAATGGTACCGTTCAAGTTTAAGGGCGGGTATACTGTCAAAAGCCTGAAAAAAAAGGGAGAGTACACCCCGGATGAGGCCATAGCGGTTCTCATCGACAGCGATGGCAAGGAGCATAAGGTTACAATGGTGCAGAAATGGCCTGTCAAGGTCCCGATAAGGGCGTATAAGGACAAGCCGCGCCCGTTTAAGATCATGGAAACCGGTATCAGGGTCATGGACACCCTCAATCCAATGGCCGAGGGAGGCACAGGATTTATACCCGGGCCATTCGGGTCGGGTAAGACCGTTCTCCAGCACAACCTGTCAAAAAACGCGGAAGCCGACCTTGTGGTGATAGCTGCCTGCGGTGAGCGTGCAAATGAGGTTGTTGAGATATTCACTGAGTTCCCGGAACTGGAGGACCCCCGCAGTGGCCGCAAGCTCATGGAGCGTACCACAATCATTGCAAACACTTCAAACATGCCTGTAGCAGCACGTGAGGCATCGGTTTACACGGCAATGACCATATCAGAATATTACAGGGCCATGGGCCTGAAGGTTCTGCTGCTTGCCGACTCAACCTCGCGCTGGGCGCAGGCACTAAGGGAAATGTCAAACCGCATGGAGGAACTCCCTGGGCCTGATGGCTTCCCAATGGACCTCTCTGCAATTATCGCAAACTTTTATGCAAGGGCAGGTTTTGTATACCTTCCAGATGGTGAGAGCGGTTCAATTACCTTCATTGGTACCGTATCTCCTGCAGGAGGTAACCTGAAAGAGCCGGTAACCGAATCAACCAAGAAGGTTGCCCGCTGTTTTTACGCCCTGTCCCAGCAAAGAGCCGACAGCAAAAGATATCCTGCCATTGACCCCATAGAGAGCTATTCAAAATATCTTGAATACCCGGAAATTGCAGAATACCTGAACAAGAATATCTCTGAAAACTGGACTGAGAGCGTACTGAAGGCAAAGGATATCCTGCTCAGGGGGAAGGAAGCATACGAACAGATAAATATCCTCGGGGACGATGGCGTTCCTGTTGACTATCATATCCGCTACTGGAAATCCGAACTGATCGATTTCGTTATACTGCAGCAGGATGCCTTCGACAAGGTTGACGCATCTTCCTCACTCGAGAGGCAGGATTACATGCTCCGGAAAACACTTGAAGTTACCGATTTTGACTTCTCTTTCGAGTCATTTGAGGATGTGGGACCATATTTCAAGCGGATGATCAATGCCCTCAAACAGATGAATTACTCCGAGTTCGATTCGGACAAGTTCAAGAAAAACGAGAAAGAGCTTGAGGCTATACTCAAGGAGCAGGAGAAAGAAAAAGTGAAAGAGGAAGCGCAGTAAATAATTATTTGGAAAAGATACTAGCAATGGAAAAGGACACAAAAGCATTTCAACGCGTATACACGAAGCTGTCCCAGCTTACCAAGGCAACCGTATCCCTCAATGCCAAGGGTATCGGATATGACGAACTGGCAATAGTTGACGGGCGTCTTGCACAGGTGGTGAAGATCATGGGAGACATTGTAACCCTTCAGATCTTTGGCGGGACCGAGGGTATTGCAACAAATGCAGAAGTAATCTTTGCAGGCAAGTCCCCTACGCTTAAAGTCGGGGAAGACCTGGCAGGCAGGTTTTTCAATGCCTATGGTGAGCCTATTGAAGGCGGTGAGATAATGGGCGACGAAAGAGAGATTGGTGGCCCGAGCGTTAACCCTGTGCGCAGGAAACAGCCCTCGGAGTTCATCCCAACCGGTATTGCAGGGATTGACCTGAACAATGCCCTGGTAACCGGGCAGAAAATACCCTTCTTTGCCGACCCTGACCAGCCATACAACCAGGTAATGGCAATGGTTGCACTACGTGCAAAGGCAGACAAGATTATACTTGCGGGCATGGGGCTTACAAGGGACGACTACCTGTACTTTAAGAATGTATTCGATAATGCAGGAGCCCTGGACCGCATTGTTGGATTTATCAATACTACAGAGGATCCCCCGGTAGAGAGGCTGCTTGTACCTGACATGGCCCTTTCGGCTGCGGAATACTTTGCAGTTGAGAAGAATGAGAAGGTACTGGTCCTTCTTACAGACATGACACTCTATTCCGATGCGCTCAGCATTGTGTCAAACAGGATGGACCAGATCCCCTCAAAGGACTCCATGCCCGGTTCACTCTATTCGGACCTGGCAAGGCTTTATGAAAAGGCAGTTCAGTTCCCCGATGGCGGCTCAATAACAATCATTGCGGTTACAACACTATCGGGAGGTGATATCACACATGCCGTACCTGACAATACGGGCTACATCACCGAAGGACAGCTTTTCCTGAGGAAGGACAGCGATATAGGAAAGGTTATCGTTGACCCGTTCAGGAGTCTTTCCCGTCTTAAGCAGCTGGTTATAGGCAAGAAGACAAGAGAGGACCATCCACAGGTAATGAACGCAGCAGTGCGTCTTTACGCAGATGCAGCCAATGCCAAGACCAAGCAGGAAAACGGTTTTGACCTTACCGACTACGACGAAAGAAGCCTTGAGTTTGCAAAGGAGTACTCAAGTAAGCTTCTGGCGATAGATGTGAACATAGAAACCGACCAGATGTTGGAAACTGCCTACGGCCTGTTCGGTAAATACTTCAAACCCGCCGAGGTGGGTATACGGCAGGAGTTTGTTGACAAGTACTGGAAAAACAATAAATAAAGTCTTTTCCGCATATGGCGATCAAGTTTCAATATAACAAGACCTACCTTCAGAGGCTTAAAAAGCAGCTTGAAATAAGGCAAAAGGCATTGCCCACCCTTAAGAACAAGGAGGCTGCCCTCAGAAGCGAGGTGAAGAAGGCAAAGGAAACGGCCGAGGAGTTTGACAGGAAGCTGGAAAAACAGCTCAAGGAGTACCAGCATGCCATTTCTTTATGGGATGAGTTCGATAATGATCTTGTAGCTATTGATGATGTGGAGCTGTCTGTAAAAAAGATAGCTGGCGTAAAAACTCCCGTTCTTGAAGATATAAAGTTCTCCCTGAAGGAGTTCAGCATGTTCAACAGGCCGGGCTGGTATCTTGACGGGGTCAACATCGTCAAGCAACTTGCTAATACCGCCCTGGAAAGAGAAGTTTTCTACCAGAAAATGGAACTTCTCGATCATGCACGCAAGAAAACCACGCAAAAGGTAAACCTATACGAGAAAGTACAGATCCCGGGCTTTGAAGAAGCCATTCTCAAGATAAAACGCTACCTGGAGGACGAAGAGAACCTGTCCAAGGCCGCACAAAAGATTGTTAAAAACAGATTACAGGAGTCGGAGGCAAGCGTATGATAGTCCCAATGCATAAATTTTCCTTCCTGGTATTCCACAGGGAATATGAGGCCTTTCTGGATAATATAAGGAAATTAGGTGTAGTACATATAATAGAAAAGCAGGATGAAGTCCCTGATGAGATCAGGGAGCAGTACGACCATATAAGGGAAGTACAATGGGTGGTAAAACAACTCGTAAAAAGGGATGTTGAGCCTGTTGAAAATACCGGTAAAAAGACAGGCGATGGCAAGGACCAGTTTGAAAAAGCCAGTGATCTCTTTTCAAGACTCGAAGAAAAGTACCAGCAGCTTACCCTGCTTCAAAAGGAGATAAGCCAGGTAAGGCCCTGGGGTGACTTTTCAAAAAAGACCCTGGAAAAACTCGCATCCGGGGATATCCATGTTAAGTTTTACACAGCATCTGCAAGCCGGTTCGAGGAGAGCTGGCCCGATGAATACCCGGTCGAGGTAATAGGCAGCCATGCGGGGCAGATATACTTCATTATGGTATATCAGGGTGATGAAGCACCGGACATAGATGCAGATGAAATGCGTCCTCCCGAAAGGCCCCTTTCAGAGCTTTTACATTACCAAAAGGAGATAAAAAAG
>PWNY01000165.1 GCA_003557805.1 Bacteroidales bacterium
CGTATTTAAATATGTTAAAAAAAAATACCGCAACAAAAGCTTTGCAGGTTAAGTACCGGTAAGGATACAGTCCTTTAATCTCTGCGGCATTCTTTATACAAGAGTGTTGTCAGCTTTTGCCCGGGGTTGATTAATAAACTATGTTACAGCATTTATCAAAACAGCCGTAAGTGAATATTTGTTCGCCGGGATTTGCCGTTTTTGATTATTGCACACCTGGCCGAAAATGTATAGTTCAGTTTTTAACTTACTTTTAGGAGTTATATATTTGGGAAATTTTTCCACTAAAAAATCAAACGAGCCCATATTTTCTAAAAAATGAAAGTTGAATACGGGTTTCCGAACATTCCGGAACTCGCTAATGTGTCGGTAATAGTTGAAAGACGCGGGGAGAAAACACTTACCAGCATTTTAGGGCCATGTTCCACCTTGCACCGGTTCATTATTAAACGTTATTTTGCTTTTCATAATAAACTCGGTGCTATTTATCAGACAGACACGGGCAATGTATACAGCATGTATATACCGGAGTTTCCTAGCTTGGCTCACAACCGGATGCTTGAAGCATTCCTTATTTCAAAAGTGTTTAAAAGACCTGCCCCGTTTGCTGCAACAATAGGTGTGTCTGCTAAATGCCAGTTTCATTGCGTTCACTGTAGTGCTGCAGGACGCCCTGCAAACATCCCTGAAATGTCAACTGCAGAAATAAAACGGGTTGTAGGTGAGTGCATCGACATGGGTATTACCAACATCACCTTTACAGGAGGTGAGCCATTGCTGAGAGAGGACCTGGAAACATGCATACGTGCAGTCCCCACTGAAAAGGCCGTTTGCCTTATATTTACCAATGGACAGCTGATGACAGCAGAAAGGGCAAAATCATTAAAAGCAGCAGGCCTTTTTGGGGTACACATCAGTATAGATTCCCCGGATCCGGAAATAAATGACGGGCTAAGGGGTGCAAGGGGGGCTTTAAAGGGAGTAAGGGACGCTGTTGAAAATGCCAGAAATGCAGGCCTTTTGGTTGGCTTGTCTACATACGTCACAAAACAGGCTGTCTATTTACACAGCATAAGAGAGATTGCTGAGTTATGTTCTCAATGGGGGGTTAATGAGCTTACTGTTTTTGACGCGATCCAGACTGGCAGGCTAAACGGGCTAAAAACCCACCAGTTGAACAGATTATCACGATTTGTTCTTTTAAGGGATAACTGGGTGTTAAATAGAAAATATAAAAACAAGCCCAGGGTCGTTACCCAAACATGGACCAATACCGCATGGGGTTTCGCCCGATATATAGGATGCCTGGCCGCAAACCTGCAGTTTCATATTACCGCCCAGGGTGATTTTGCACCCTGCGACTTTACTCCCCTCTCTTTTGGGAACATCAGAGAGACGCCGGTTAAAGAACTTTGGGATAAGCTGCTTGTACATCCAGGATATAAAAGTTTTTCTCAAAAATGCCGTATGCAGGACAAGTCTTTCAGGGGAAAATATATCGAGACAATTCCTGAGGATGCAGACCTGCCATATAATATCCGATTATTGGATTAGCTTGCCAGTTGAAAACCTTTAGCTCAATCAGAAAAGAATTATTAACATTTCAATTAAGTGGTACACTTTTAAAGTGAAATACTGGTACACTTTTCAGCTGAAATCACCATCATAATCAGTTTTTTATTGACTCCTAATGCAAAATTTGATATATTGCTGTCAAAAAGACATACAAATACAGATAATCTGTCTTTTAGCCTGGTATAAACAAGGGCAATTGTTAATTTTCTAATGACCCAAAGACTTGAAAAAACTGGCAACTGGTAAAGAACGAATATCCCGCTGCGTGGCTGCAGTAATATTTCTTTTTTTCTGTGTATTTGGTATACAGGAAGCTTCAGCCCGTAATACCCGTGACTCCCTGCTAATAGAGGATCTTACAGAATCTCTCAGGGAGCAATTCCGTCTGAGGCAGCTTGACAGTGCCCTGGTCCTGGTGGACTCCATCAGGTCAATTGCCCTTGAAGCCGGGATGACCCAAAAACTAGCTGATTGTGAGGCTAACTATGGCCTGATAGAAAGAGCAAGGAATAATATCCCTGCATCCCTGGAACACTACAGGACTGCCGGTGCACTTTATGAAAAAGCCAACGATACGGGTTCAGCAGCACGGGCCTACACTGCCATAGGTCAGATCAAACTGAGCATGCAGCTTTATCAACCTGCCTATAATTATTTCTCAAGATCACTTTCATTAAGGGAGAAGGAACAGGATTACCTGGGGATGGCCAATAATCTTGTCAATCTTGGTGGGGCCGCCTATTATGCTGGCAGACTGGATGAAGCAACTGATTATTATTACCGTGCACTGAGAATTGCAGACCAATTGGACAATGTGCCTTTAAAGGCACAAATAATGATGAATACAAGCAATATCCACATAAAAAGATTCAACTTCGATGCTGCCACACGGCTTTTGGAAGAGGCCCTTGATCTTCGTCGCAGGCAGGGAGACAGGCAGGGGGAATCAGAAGTGCTGCTGAACCTTGGTATTGTTGCATATGAGCAGGGGCTACTTGAAAAGGCCAAAATCTCTTATACCGAATCAATGCAGATAAAAGAGGAGATGGGCAGCGATATTGAAGGGATAATTAAACTCACACATAACCTGGGGCTGATTGCCAGGGAGCAGGGGGACAACAGCAGGGCCATTATTCATTATAACAAGGCCCTTGAAATGGCACGGCAGGTAAATGATGTTCAAACCCAGGCAACTATACTTAATAACCTGGGTACTATTATGATGATGGAGGATAATGATGAAGCTCTCCCGTTGTTTACACAAAGTTTGGAAATATCCAGAAGGCTGCAGCTAAGGAAACTGATGGCCGTTAACTATGACAACCTGCATCAATACCATGCCGGTAAAGGGAACTACAGGCAGGCTTATGAGTACCTCAACGCTTTTAAGTCGCTTAATGATTCATTAAACAGTGTGGAAATTGCCACGCGTATCGCCGAGTTGCAGACCATTTATGATACTGAAATAAAAGAGCAGGAAAACCTGCTGCTTAAGGAACAATCAAATGTATTGAGGTTGCGCTTTGTTATCGTGAGCATTTCGGCAGTTGCCATAGCCTTCCTCGCAACAGCTTTCTTTGTGTTGTTCAACCTCAAGCGAAAATCACTCCTGCAAAACCAGGCATTGCTGGCCTCGCAAACTGAACTTGGCCGGGTTGAACAAGAGAGAAACCTGCAGGAGCAGCAACACCTCAAGGAGGTGCTTGTTGCTGAAGAGGAGATCAACCGTATGCAAAAGACGCAGCTGCAGGAAAAAAGCCGGGAGCTTGCAACAGCTGCACTGCTGATCATCAAGAAAAATGAGCTGCTGAACTCTATTCGCCAAAAAGCAGAAAAAGCCCTGCAGGGGGATCCGGATAAAGCAAAAAAATGCCTGGAAGGGCTAGCTGATGAAGCTGATCGCAGTATAGACCTGGATGAACAGTGGGAGCTGTTCAAACGTCATTTTGAAGCAGTTCATACGGGTTTCTTTTTGCGCCTTAGCCAGGAATATCCAAACCTGACCAATAACGAACTGAAATTTTGTGCATACCTGCGTATAAACCTTTCCAGCAAAGAAATTGCTCAAATATTGAATATTAGTGTCGAATCTGCTATTACCAAACGCTACCGGCTGCGCAAAAAATTTAATCTTCAGCGTGAAGACAATCTGGTGGACTTTTTGATGCAGTTTTAAGCGGTATAAACTCTTTTCTTACCCTCTTTTTTTAATATGA
>PWNY01000389.1 GCA_003557805.1 Bacteroidales bacterium
CTGTCCACAAAATACCCGACAGGCATTATGCTTACCGAGACAACACCCTCGCTATCCCTGTCATCACCGGCAGAACAGGCAGAAAGCAGCGATATTGCAGCCGCCAGTAAAATCATCCTGTATATTAAGTTCATTTTTTTCAGTATTTCACCACAACCTCATCTTTTGTTTTTTCTTTGCCGCCTTTTTTATCTTCTGTTTTCTCCTTTCGGTTTGATCCGAAAAGGGCCCCAAGAATGGTTCCCACTGAAAAACCTGCCACAAGCCCTAATAATACTTTTCCTCTTATCATAGTTTTTGGGTTTTAATTGTAAAAACAGATATGTTCAATATTTTCCCACCCACAATATACAAAAAATGGGCGTTGTTTGTTTGCCCCGGGGGCAATAACTTAAAAACTAAAGACTCAAAAAATATTGGAATTTATAATAAAAGAACCTTTTTTTTATATATTTACGATACAATTAAACCAATCAGCAAATATGAAAAAACTTTTGATCATCGCGGTCCTGGTACTTCCCTTCTTCCTTTTCACGGGCTGTAAGGACCTTCTGGATGTGGAGGAGGATATATCCTTCACTATTATCATCGATGCAAACTCCCAGCAGGAGTCATTTTCAAACTCAAGGGTCTATGACCTAGCAGCCAATGTCGACGTAATTGAGGAGTACGGCAGTAAGATCAAGGAGGTAAGCATAAGCAGGGTCGATGTATGGCTCTCCACCCTACTTCCTGTTGAAGGCCAGAGGTTCACCGGAGGCTCCATCAGCGTGTCCCGGCCCGACGGTAGTGATATTACACATATCGCAAGCCACCCCCAGATACTGCTGCAGAACCTTTTAAACAACAAAACCAGCATTACCCCCGATTCTGAAGGGCTGAAACTGCTGGGACAGCTTGCAGCCGATCCCCCTCACCGCTTTCAGGTCCACACACAGGGAACGGTCAATGAAGGTCCGATCACCTTCACAATGCACATTGAGTTTACAGGCAAGATGGTCGCAAACCCCCTGAATTAGATTCAGGGAGTTGAAAAAAGAAGGCTGTTGTAGTTGACCACTCGGTTTGAAGGTGATACTTCGCCTGAATGGCCGCGTCTTAGAAGCTTGACACTGTATTTTGCAGAAAGCAGTAATGCATACTCCATCAGTGCCATTACCGGCCCGTATCCGCAAACGGATATGTTGTGCCTTCTGACTACCTCGTATACTCCCCTGCTGTCTCTGTCAATTATCCTTTGCAGCACAAGGTCATCAAGGGCCCTGCCACTTACTGGGTCCAGGAAGTGTGAAAAATCAGAGGATGCAATGAAAAGTAATTCACGCCTGTTTTCCATTGAGGCCCTGAATACTTTTTCCGCAACCAGGAGCGCATTGGCCGGGTTCTGCACCAGCATGTTGACCGATACTATCCTGAAGCCCTCACCAAGGAAGTATTGTAAATATGGGACCAATACCTCGGCAGAGTGCTCATCCATCTGTGCCTCCGGAGAAACTGCAAGGTCAAGGCTGTTCTCAAATTCACTGTCGACCTTTATACAGCCAAGGGGGGTTTCCCATAGGTCATGACCGTCGGTTGACAGCTCCGGCCCGGACCCGCTATGGTTGGGATGAACGATTACCACCGTAACATCACCTTCGGCATATTGCCTGCTGGCGGCAAGTTGCATGAAAAAATTGACTATCTGCCTTGCACAGTAGACCATTCCTGCATGGGGAAGTATCCCGCCTGTTATCTTGCCCTCAATAGCGGTGGATGCTGCCAGCTTTTTCTCAGCTTCCATTGCCCCATTTATCATCTCCTTTATCCTGGATGGTTCTGAGGGATAGAAAGTGCCGGCGACCCCGGGTTCTCTTATCCTTTTTTTATTTCTCATTACAAAGACGTTTATCAGTGAACATTCCCCAGGTATACCCTGTCAAGGTGTTCTTCAGCAATTGTTTTCATCCTGTGCATGGTTGCAAGTGGCGTTGGCGGGTAAGTGGCCTTCCATGACGGGAAATAACGGTTGATGTGAAGCACACACCCCCTTCCTGCCTCACTTGCTATCCAGTGGACCATCTCTTTGAAGTTGCCGGTGTCATCATTCAGGCCGGTCACTACCAAGAAGCTTATCTCAAGGTGAATGCCCCTGCCTGCAATTGCCTTTATACTCCTCAATACAGGCGAAAGGCTTCCGCCTGCATATTGCCTGTAAAAATCATCGCTGAAGGATTTAAGGTCCACGTTGAAGGCATCACACACATCCATTAGCTGCTCAAGCGGTTCACTGTTTATATATCCGTTGGTGACAACCACGTTCTTTTTACCCTCCTGCCGGATAAGTGTGGACATATCAAACATATACTCAAACCATACAGCAGGCTCGTTATAGGTGTATGCAAGACCAAGGCCACCATATGAAACGGCCTTTTTCACAACCTGCCCGGGTGAGTGGAAACCTGCACCAGGATCAGGTGCACACTTCGATATAG
This sequence comes from Bacteroidales bacterium, assembly GCA_003557805.1. GTDB lineage: Bacteria > Bacteroidota > Bacteroidia > Bacteroidales > UBA7960 > PUPG01. Next base: position 2,475 of record PWNY01000389.1, read on the forward strand.
AAGCATTCTGGCACCAGGGGCAGCTTAAATTACATCCGTAGCTGCCAACCGACAGTATCATGTTTTTTGGGAAGAAATGGTAAAGGGGTTTCTTCTCGACCGGGTCAAGGTGCAGTGCTGACAGCCTGCCATAACTTTCTGCGAACAGCTTTCCGCTCCTGTTAACCCGCGCCCGGCAAATGCCGGCTTCACCAGGTTCCATAAGACAAGCATGCGGGCAAAGAAGGCAACGTACCTTGTTGTCCTTTAGAGTTTTGTAGTATACCGCCTCCACAGTCCTCATACACTGAATCCAAATGAATTCTTACTGCCCATAAAGTTAATGAAACCACAGGATATTAACCAGCGGTCATTTATCCCCAACTCCGCTGTGCCACACAGGGCCTGAGAGCAGCACCTTGCTGTATACAGGGCAGTCAGGGCTATGGGCTCCCGGCAAATAGCCGGTGCTCATGAGGAATTCATTGACGATCTCGGGCCCTGTAAATTTGAAAGTCTTCCTGAAAAGGGCAGTCCATTGCTTTAGCTCCTTTGGATGGTGAATGTCCAACCAGTTTTTGAATGACCCGAACTCCTGTTGTATTTCTGTTATTACCCCGGCATTATGGATCACCGCATCAACCTTCCTGCGGTTCCTTACAATACCACTGTCGCTTAATAGTCGCTCCCTGTCGGCCAGGGAGTATCCGGCAACCCGGGCTACATCAAATCCGTCAAAGGCCCTGCGGAAGTTCTCCTGCTTTTTCAGCATCAGGGTCCAGCTAAGCCCTGCCTGGTTGATCTCGAGTATCAGCCTGCCAAACAAGGTGTTATCGTCCCTTACTGCAAAACCATGAACCTTGTCATGGTGTATACGGTCAACATGATATTCAGGCAGGTGGCGCACCTTCTCACAATATGATGCGGGAGCTGGCATGGGTAATGGTTTTTTGTGAAATTAACAATTTATCACTGCGGCTGTCATATTTTTTTGACTTTTTACAGCTAACTGTATTAAATTGCAGGCTAAAAACACTGGTTCCATGGACGCAATTAATTTTGACATCAGCCAGTCGCTCGTGCTTCTTGTACAGCTGTTGCTGGCAACAATACTTGGTGCCCTTGTGGGCCTTGAAAGATAAATACACGGCCGCCCGGCAGGTTTAAGGACACACATCCTTGTATGCCTGGGGTCAGCCCTGATAATTGTAGCTTTCGAGCAGTTACAGAGTGCACTTGTGAATGCCGGAGGGGGCGTACTTGCACTTGACCCAGCCAGGGCCGCAGCGGGCGTCATAACCGGTATAGGTTTTCTGGGTGCGGGGACAATATTAAAGGGCAAGGATCATGTCATGGGCCTTACAACCGCCGCATCCATATGGGTGGTCGCTGCAATCGGAATTGCAACGGGCCTTGGCCAGTATTTCCTTGCAGTAACCGCAACTATTCTGGTCCTCTTCGTGCTTTTTGTCCTTCACAAAATCGACATCAAAAGCGAACATTACGGAGAGATCTTCCTCCAGGGTACGGGGGGAACAGGCTTCTACGAAAGTTCCAGGCATGAAATCACCTCAATGGGCTTCCATGTAAAAGGATATGATATAGAGGCAATAAGCAGGGACGGCGATATCAAGATTCGCTTCCTTGTAAAGTACAAACAGGCAGAGGTAGGCGTCGGTGTTATCGAAAAACTCTTCAGGATAGAGGGAGTAAATGCCGTATCCTGGAGCAGGTAACCAATACCTGACCCCGCCTGCAGCTTACTCAATATCAGTGTTCAATATTTATTGTTATGGCAGCAATTGACTCATTTCCCGATACATCAGTAAGGAATATCATAAAGTGGTACTCCCCCGTTTTGATCTCACCGGGTATGTCAATCTCCATGGAAACCTCCTCAGACCTGCCTGACAGCTCTCCGGTGTGCACATAATGCCACTTCTCATCCTCTTCCTCATGCTTCTTGTGGTCATGATCCCCACCATAATGGATGTCTATCTTGAAGGCATTAAGCCCAACATTGTCTGAGAATTCTGCGATGAAGTTCAGATTTTGTCCAGGCCTGAACACCTGCTCCGCACCCGGCGAGTATACTGTCATAGTTGGCTTTTCGGTATCTATTTCATCATCGCTGCATCCGGTGATGCCAAAACCCAGAAACAGAACAAACAAATAAAGAATCGGTTTTAATTTCATTTTAATACACTTTTTGGTTAAAAATCTCATAATTTTAGTTTGCAATAATATAAATTATGCCACAACTCAAAAGTCAGTACGCGGCCTTTCTATTCTCTTATTTCTACTGGTATACCCAGTGTGACGACTACGTTCCTTCCCGGCTCTGGCAGCTCCAGCCTCCTGTAAAAACTCAGATGGTTCTTGTATCTTTTATCGAAAAGGTTCTGGACAAAAAGACCTAAACGAATATTTGAGCGCCCGGCCGGTAAACTGGCAGTAAAGCCAGCGTTAAACAAGGTGTAGGCAGCTGTTTCCGGCTCATTCCTTGCCACCCTTGACTGCCCTGCGACACTCCTGACCGACAGGCTGAACCTCAGGTCTGCTTCAGGCCATGGAAGCAGCGGGGGCGAATATGATAAATCTGATTTTACTGCAGGCGGCGGGATAAATGGCAACGGAAAGTTCTCCCTAAGGTCCTCAGCCCATATGAACTCTCCCGTAACAGAAAGTTCCAGCTCATTTGTCAGGCTGTAAGCGGCATACACCTCACCTCCCAGGTGGATAGCCCTTGTCTGGCTGAAAATATATATCTGACCCGCCCCGGGCAAAAATGAAAAATTGCCGGAAGGCCTCAAAAACAGGTAGTTTGAAAAGTAGCTCAGGAAAGGACTTATCACCAAACGCAATCTCTCTTTCTCCACTACCATACCCAGGTCCAGCTGGTATGCACGCTCTGTATTCAATGTGGTATCACCCATTTCATGACGGAAGGAGCCGTGGTGTATACCGTTTGCTGAGAGCTCGATGGCATTTGGAGTGCGGTAACTGCTGCCGATGTTCATCCTCAGCTCCAGGTCGTCGCCGGCATCCCATGACACTCCTGCATTGGCAGTGAAGTTAAAAAATGAAGTGTCAAATTCCGGGCTCCTCTCCCTGTAGTGAGAAATTGTGTTACTGTCAGTCCACACCTCCTCGTAATGGGCAGATATATCAACCACTGACCAGTCTGCCCTTATACCTGCCTCAAAGCTCATGTCATCCCTCCCCTGCCAGTTTAATACACTGAACGCGCCCAGGCCATGCTCATGGTAATCAGGAAGCAAAAAGCCATACCCCCCCTTCGTGTTTTCCTGCCACCTGCCATCGAACCCGGCAAGCAGGCGTTTATCCCCGTCAAGGTTGAAATTATACCTAATACCCGATGAAACAGTATGAAGAACAAGCTCCAGCTCAAGGTCGTGATCCGGTAAAGGGCCGGCACCGTGAACATGCGGCTTGTTTAGCTCCCTGCGATGGTTTAGCTGGTAACCAATGTCGATATCCAGCCAGCCACCGGGCATAAACAGGCTTGTGTTCGATATCAGCTTAAAGTGTCCAATTTTTTGTTTTGGATATGAAGGTGTCCTGGAGTAAGTGTAGTTTTCAAGGGCAGATGCATCTGGCAGGCCATGTGAGCCCGGGAAGAACCCGGCATCCTGCCTGAAGCTGCTTGCCGTGACCGATGTAACCCCCCAGTTCCCCCTTGCGCCGGCAGAAAGTGTCATGCTCACATCTCTTCCCGAGGTGTTGGCAAGTATCCCGTTTTTTACAGGTATTATCCAGTTGTTATAAGTAAAGCTGTCGGCAGGCACGGTGTAGTCAGCATAGTCCTGGGCTGAGAACCGCAACCGTAAAAACCTGCCCTCCCTGCTGTATTCGGCCATCTGGGAAAGGGCGGCAAGACTGTTGTTACTGCGCCCGGTCAGTAATGTTTCTGTGCGGAATGAATTCCCCGAAGGCACCGATGGCGGCCTTATGTTTATCGCACCACCTATAGCATCACTACCGTAAATAAGCGCCGCGGGACCCTTTATTATCTCAAGCCTTTCAACAGAATACTGGTCAACCTCAAGGCCGTGGTCCGACCCCCACTGATGCCCCTCCTGTTTGATGCCGTTCTCAGCGAACACCACCCTGTTATGTGACATGCCCCTTATAACAGGTTTTGATATACCCGAACCTATATCCATTGAGTTTATGCCAGGAAGCGCCGCAAGCGACTGCATCAGCGTGGTGCCGGGGTTCTCCTCGATAAAGCGCCTGTCAACCAGCCTTGTCTCAAGGGAGCGCCCCCTCACAGGCAAGAGGTTTCCTGCCTCACTTACTACAACCTCGTCAAGCATTAGGTCAGTGGCTTCCATATGAATCTCAACATAGCGGGATTGTGGACCCAGTATCAGGCTCCGGGAAGCCTTCCCGTATCCGAGATACGACACCACAAGTTCATGCTCCCCGGGATCGATTCCAGAAAATATAAACCTTCCCCCGGCATCTGTCTGCACTCCGTGCCGCCCCGTATCAAGATACACGTTCGCACCCGGCAGCGGCAGGCCCTTTTCATCGAATACCACACCATATAAAGCTCCTCTATCAGGTACAGTAAGTTCTTCAAGCTCACCTGAACCACGGGGTTCATTCCACACTTCGGCCTTTCCCTGCAATGAAGGCAGAGTTAAAAAAATCAGTACCGTGAAAAAACATACTGAAAGGCAGAACCTGTTTGACATAAACACTATTGACTATTACCGGCCGTATAAACATAAACCGGACTTTTTCACAAATAATACAAAATAAACGGAATGCCTATATATGAGGCAGTATCCGTTACCACATGACTAAACACCTGGCAGGCCAGCGTTATGCCAGCAAATAAGGCACAAAAAGTATTTTACAAAAAACCAGGGAAGCATTGCCTGTTTCAGGCAGGGGGAGACCTGGGCGGCAGTAGATGAACCGGTTCTGGGTAAACAACCTGCAACCCGGGCATTACGAATACACCATTTTCTGTTGCAGGAATACTCACCGCTGCAATCCCTGGCAGTGGCGGGAAGAAATACTCCTTCTCATCGTCACAGTCAGGGTGGTGGCCGTCAACTGAATCGTGTGAAGCCGCACAATGATGTGTGCATGCAACCGGGTGCTCATGCGGGTGGAATCTTTTCAGGTAATGTTCGGGGACAAGGTATATCGAAAACAGCAGCAAAAGCGCCGTTGTAGAGTACCTGATATGTTTCGCCTTGTTTTGAAGTTTCACCTGAATAAAAAATACAGTGGATGCCCGACCAGTTTAAATATAAATAGTTTCATACAAAGATAATACAGAGTTTTAATAATGGAAAACAAAAACATAAAAAGTACCATGCTGGGTGAGGTATACCTCCCGGGCTGGTTAGCCATAAACAAAAAATAAATTAATTTTGCGGCAGTGTTTGTTTTACCCGGGCGGTGAAATTCTTATTAATAAATAAACAATGCTATGTTAATCAATAAATTATACAGGATTTCCTCTCTTTTTCTGTTCATTATCCTCCTTGCTTCGTGTGCTTCAAATGGAGACCGGCTGGAAAGGAAGGCTGCCGAGGTACATTCTCAGATACTCACCCTTGACTCGCATGTTGACACGCCCCTTATGCTCAGGAGGGAGGGTTTTGACATAGGCAGGCGCAACGATCCGCGTGACGGTGGAGGCAAGCTCGACTTCCCAAGAATGGTGGAGGGGGGTCTTGATGCTGCATTTTTTGCTGTGTTTGTCGGACAGGGACCACTTACACCCGAAGCCTACAAGACCAGTAATAGGAGGGCGCTTGATATTTTTGATAACATCCATTCCACCCTGGATAAGCACCAGGATGTTGCCGGGCTGGCTCTGAGTGCAGATGATGCTTACAGGCTCAGGGATGAGGGTCGCCTGGCCATATATATCGGGAATGAGAATGCATACCCGATAGGACATGACATTGGCCTGTTACAGAAATACTATGATCTTGGAAGCCGCTATATGGGCCTTTCACACTCAAGGCACAACCAGGTGTGCGACTCATCCACCGAGTCCGAGGCACCTTTGCACGGAGGGCTGTCAGAGTTTGGTGTTGATGTGGTCAGGGAGTTGAACCGCCTGGGGATGATAGTGGATGTGACCCATATATCCGATGATGCATTTTATGATGTTATCCGTGTTACAAAGGCACCGGTTATCGCATCCCATTCCAATGCCAGGGCAATTTGCGACCATCCGCGCAACCTGGATGATGACATGATAATTGCACTTGCTGAAAATGGCGGGGTGCTTCAGTTGTGTGCTCTCAGTGCCTATGTAAAGGAAATGGAGCCGGACCCTGAAAGGGATGAAGCATTTTCAAGGCTGAGGGAGAAATGGAACAACTTCCAGGACCTTACTGATGAGGAAATGGATCAGGCACGTACGGAATGGCAGGACCTTAACAGGAAGTATCCGGCACCAATGGCAACTGTCGCCGACCTGGTTGATCATGTTGACCATGTAGTAAATCTTGTCGGGATTGATTATGTGGGCATCGGCACTGATTTTGACGGAGGCGGTGCCCTTGAAGACTGCTATGACGTCTCGGAGCTTGGTAACATTACCCTGGAACTTGTAAGAAGGGGCTATACAAAAGAGGAGATTGAGAAAATCTGGTCAGGTAACTTCATGAGAGTTTTCAGGGAGGTTGAAATGGTGGCCGGAAACCTTTAAAAGATGCTGGATAACGGTTTCTTCCAATTATTCTATGAGAACCTGATGGCCACCACCTGGCTGGAGCTGCTGGCTGTTCTGTTCGGCATTATGAGCGTTTGGTTTGCCCGGCAGGCAAACCTTCTGGTTTACCCTACCGGCATCGTCAGCACCACTATTTACATCTACATCTGCTTCTCTATCCAGCTCTATGCCGATATGGGAATAAACATCTTTTATACCAGCATGAGCATATATGGCTGGTACATCTGGACACGAAGGGATCACCTGAAAAGGGTAAGGCCGATCAGGTGGAACACAAAAAGGCAGCAGGCCGCCGGTATAGCCATGATACCAGTACTCTATGTGCTGATATTTGTGCTGATCTATATATTCAAGAAGGACGATCCGGAATACATGAACTCATACATACCATATGTAGACTCCTTTACCACCTCCATTTTCCTTATAGGTATGTGGTATATGGCACGCAAGAAGATAGAGAACTGGATATACTGGATAGCAGGCAATATTATCTCAGTACCCCTTTATTTTGTAAAGGGGCTGGTATTTACCAGTTTTCAGTTTACCGTCTTTTTGGTACTGGCTGTGCTGGGGCTTATGGAATGGATCAAAATGTATAATGAGGGCAGGGAGCGCGACCAGAAGTTCATCAAAGACATAGTTTAACCTCAATGCGCTATCAGCCGGGCCGGCGGTTGTACTGGTTCATGGTTCGTTCAACACCCTGCAGCCCGAAACTTAACACCATGTCGCAGGCAGTGTCCATCGAGGGGTCTATTATTCTTCTTTCCTCCTCTGTCCATTTTCCAAGTACATACTGGGACTGGAACCCTCTGGGATATTCGTCGCCTATTCCAAAGCGCAGGCGGGCAAACTGATTGCTACCCAGGTAAGATATGATATCCGTCAGGCCATTGTGCCCTCCGGCACCGCCTTTGGGTCTCAGCCTTAAAAGACCGACCGGCAATGCAACATCGTCGGCAATCACAAGCAGGTTTTCCAGTTCAATCTTCTCCTTGTTGAGCCAGTATAAAACAGGTCGCCCACTGCGGTTCATATATGTGGAAGGCTTAAGCAGCTTAAATATCCTGCCCTTGTAACGGAACTCGGCCATGTCACCGTAACGTGCCGGAGCAAAAGAGACCTCATGCCTGGATGCCAGACGGTCCAGGACCATAAAACCAACATTGTGCCGGGTTTCAGAGTATTCAGGGCCGATATTTCCGAGGCCTGCAACCAGGTACTTCATCTTGCGGTCATTTTACTTGCGCAATATAAAAAATAAAGGCATAAAGCCGCAACGATGACCTTATGCCTTTACCGGTATAGTTATTTTGCCTGCTATTCTTCCTTTGCCTCTTCGCTGCCTTCAGCTGCTCCTTCTTCTCCTTCACCTTCACCTTCTTCTCCTTCAACCTCTGCTCCTTCTTCCTCTTCAAGGTCAACCGGTGCCATCATTGCCGCCCTTGCGGACTTGACAATTACTATAACGGAATTCTCAGGATCAACCAGCGTCACTTTGTCTATTGAAATCTCCCTGACCATTACCGAATCACCAATCTCTAGTGCCGAAATATCGATCTCAACCTCTGAGGGCAGATCCCCGGGCAGGGCCATGACTTCAAGTCTGCGGCGCTTGACAAGCAGCTTACCACCGGCAATTACTCCGGGGCTGTCACCAACGACCCTGATGGGTACAGCCATCTTAACAGGCTTGTCCTGGAATATCTCCAAAAAGTCAGCATGAAGTATTCTCTCTGTAACCGGATGGAACTGAATGTCCTGCAGCACAGCCTCCATCTTCTTCCCGTCGATGTTCAGCTCAACCAGGCACGCATCCGGTGTATAAACAATATCCTTGAAACTTTTACCGGAGGTATAGAACTGGACCTGTTCCTTTCCCCCGTAAACCACACACGGAACAAAACCCTCCCTGCGCAGCCTTCTTGCATCTTTTTTCCCTACGTTCTCTCTCGGAGAACCGCTCACAGATACTTTTTTCATTTGTAAATCGCTTTTTTGTACGGTTCCGGCAGTATATTGCTCGCCCGTACTTTTTGTTAAAATTATTTGAAAATGAATGGCTTAAATTAAGCACACCCGAAACAGCCTGCAAAGATAAGCTTTTGTCTTGAATTTCAAAGCAGGAAGTTTATGTAAAAACCTAAAGTATAGTGGAAAACTCAAAATGGGAACTGATAGATTCATGGTTGTGCACCCTCTGTATAACATCAGCAAAAAGCTTTGAGGCCGTAAGCACGGTCACCTTCGGGCACTCCTTGCTAAGGGGTATGGAGTCTGACACTATCACCTCCTCAAACACACTGTTCTTTATCCTTTCATGGGCCTTGCAGCTGAAAACAGGATGGGTGCAGACAGCCCTAACGCTCGTTGCTCCCTTTTCTATCATCATGGCCCCTGCCTTTGTAATTGAACCGGCAGTGTCTATTATATCATCGATCAGCACCACATCCTTACCCTTTACATCACCAATAAGTGTCATCTTCTCAACCTCGTTGGCCTTCTTCCTTTGCTTATAACATATTACAAGCTCGCTGTTCAGAAACTTTGCATATGCCCCGGCCCTCCTGGTGCCTCCCGTATCGGGAGAACCTACGACGAGATTGGGGAGGTTAAGTTTTTTAATGTAAGGGACAAAGATTGCGGAGGCATACATATGGTCAACCGGCACATCAAAAAAACCCTGTATCTGGTCAGCGTGAAGGTCCATGGTGATCACACGGTTAACCCCGGCTGCCATCAGCAGGTTTGCAATAAGCTTTGCACCTATCGAAACCCTGGGTTTATCCTTGCGATCCTGCCTTCCAAATCCAAAATAGGGTATTACCGCAACTACCTGTTTTGCAGAGGCTCTCCTTGCTGCATCGATCATCAGCAGAAGCTCCATCAGGTTATCTGAAGGAGCTATGGTGCTCTGCACAATAAATACATCATTGCCCCTGAGAGTCTCTTCGAAAGAAGGCTGGAACTCTCCGTCGGCAAAACGCTGTATCAGCTCCTTACCAAGGGGTTTACCATAGCTTTCAGCAATCTTCTCGGCAAGCGCACGGGAAGCAGAACCGGAAAAAATCTTGACAACAGAAGACATCGCGGGGCTTTTTATATGATATAGTCAATTATAGAACAAATGTACATGAATTTTTTTTCATTCCGAATTTAGCCGGGATATATGAAATAATTTAACTTTGCAATCCGGGAGGATAAAACCCGTATTACGGGTCCTGCCCGATCAACGCCCGGGTGGCGGAATTGGTAGACGCGTTGGTCTCAAACACCAATGATAGCAATATCGTGCCGGTTCGATCCCGGCCCCGGGTACAACAAACCCCCTGTGAAAATACAATCACAGGTGGTTTATTCGTTAAAGGCAAAAAACGTAAGCAGGCAAAGAATACTTTCCCTTAAGCAGGTTTCTAACATCTGCTGTTTGTTTATTATCATGCCGGTATTTATAAATCAAACTGAACAGTCCCCCTGTTGCTTTTATCGAGAATTTCCCGCTATCTGCCTCTTTACCTAATGTTCAGCTTGAACAATTGTTTGAGCTGCTTTGTTAAGAGTGCGAACCATAATTACCTATAAACACATTAAAATATATAAACATGATTAACTGGAACGGGGTATTCCCTGCACTTACCACGAAGTTTCACCCTGACGGGAAGCCTGACCATGACACCTTCCTGAAGAACCTGGACGCACAGGTTGATGCAGGGGTGTCAGGAGTTATACTTGGAGGTACACTGGGAGAGGCCAGTGTTCTTAAACCAGCAGAAAAACAGGAGCTTACAAGGCTGGTTATCAACCACCTCAACGGCAGGCTCCCGGTCATTATGAATATCGCAGAGGGAGCTACTGAAGATGCCCTTGAGCAGATCCGTACCGCTGAAAAGGAAGGGGTCAGCGGCTTTATGATACTGCCTCCCATGAGGTACCTTAGCGACCACCGTGAAACAGTTACATTTTTTTCAACACTGGCAGATTCCACTTCCCTGCCAATTATGATATACAACAACCCGGTCGACTACAAGCTCAAGGTAACGCTTGAGATGTTCGATGACCTGCTGGGATACGAAAATATCCAGGCAGTAAAGGAATCAACAAGGGATGTAAGCAATGTCACCAGGATGATTAACCGCTACGGCGACCGCATAAGCATACTCTGCGGTGTGGACACCCTTGCGATGGAAAGCCTGGTAATGGGTGCCCATGGATGGGTTGCCGGACTTGTATGTGCGTTCCCCAGGGAAAGCGTTGTACTGTTTAAACTAATAAAGGCGGGCCGGATAGAGGAGGCACTGAAGATATACCGCTGGTTCCTTCCGGTGCTTGAACTTGACATCCATCCCAAGCTTATACAGTACATAAAACTTGCCGAGCAGATGACAGGTATCGGCACCGAACATGTCAGGAAACCACGCCTGCCACTTGTGGGCGAAGAGAGAGAAAGAGTTATTTCAATAATCGAGGAAGGATTAAGAACCCGTCCTGTTTTACCAAAAATATAATCCAGCCATGAACATTGATGAAATACTGAAAAGATCCCTGCAGGCATTTGAAGAATACTCAAAACTGCCTGCAGGCACAAAAGCAGGCTTCCTCAGGAATATAGCGGATGCTATTGAGGGGCTTGGAGATTCACTTATAGAGCTTGTAAGCGAAGAGACCAATTTACCCAAAGCAAGGCTTGAGGGTGAAAGGGCCAGAACATGTAACCAGCTTCGTATGTTCGCCGGTATCCTTGAAGAGGGATCCTGGGTGGAGGCAGTGATCGATACTGCACTTCCTGACAGGAAACCCCTTCCAAGACCCGACCTGAGGAGGATGCTGGTGCCGATGGGTCCAGTGGTGGTATTCGGTGCAAGTAATTTTCCACTTGCATTCTCCACTGCCGGGGGCGACACAGCCTCTGCCCTTGCATCCGGCTCTACAGTTGTACTGAAAGGTCATCCTGCACACCCAAAAACATCCCTTATGGTGGCAAATGCCATTAAGGGTGTTGCCGGAAAGATGGGTCTGCCTGAAGGCGTTTTCCAGCATGTTGAAGGAGGGTCGGAGACGGGCCAGGAGTTGATTAAACACCCTGCGGTAAAGGCAGTGGCCTTCACCGGCTCTTTTGCCGGCGGAATGGCAATATTCAAGACAGCAATGCAGAGGCCTGAACCCATTCCGGTATTCCTGGAAATGGGTAGTGTAAACCCGATGTTTGTCCTTCCCGGCAAAATGGATGAAAATCCAGAAGAGGAAGCGGCCAGGATCGC
>PWNY01000269.1 GCA_003557805.1 Bacteroidales bacterium
GGCTGAAATCATCCTATATTTCAACGGTAGTAAGCATTACCCTGGTTCTGTTCGTACTTGGGCTGCTGGGCCTGATAATACTGCATGCACAAAAGCTCTCCGAGCATGTCAGGGAAAGTATTGCGGTATCTGTATTTATCGACAATGAAGCCAGCCAGTCAGACATAGAAACTCTCCAGGAGTCGATAAACAACATGTCAGGAGTAAATGAAAGCCGCTACATATCACGCGACGAAGCAGCAGAAGACCTCATGCAGGAACTGGGAGAAGACTTCATAGACTTCCTTGGCTATAACCCACTGTCAGCATCCATAATGATAAGGCTTCAGGCTTCATATGCCAACCCGGACAGCATGATGATAATTGAGGAGAAACTTGGCGGATTCGGCATGATTACCGATATCGACTACCAGCAATCACTTGTTCACCTTGTGCATGAAAATGTAAGGAGGATTGGTGTGGGACTGCTAGCATTCAGTGTTCTTCTGCTTATTATTGCCTTTGCCCTTATCAACAACACTATCCGCCTCAGCGTATTCTCAAAACGCTTCCTGATCAAAAGCATGCAGCTGGTAGGTGCCACACAGGGCTTTATACGAAGGCCTTTCATCCTAAGGGGCATGATCCAGGGAGTAATAGGTGCGCTGATAACCATACTCTTACTGTCGCTGAGCCTGTATGCCGGCCAGAGGCAGATCCCTGAACTTACTATGTTTTATGACACAAACAGGCTGCTCATACTATTCGCCGGGGTCCTGATGCTTGGCGTACTGATCAGCTGGATATCAACGTATTTTGCAGTAAGGAAGTATCTGAAAATCAAAACAGACTTTTTATATTATTATTAATATGGACAAAAAACAAGGAAGTGTTCTTCTGTTTGATAAACACAAGTACGGATTGCTGATTGCAGGGCTGGTGGTAACGGCCCTGGGGTTTGTGCTAATGATTGGGGGTGGCAGTGAAGATCCCGCCCATTTCAGTGAAGAGATATTCAGCTTCAGAAGGCTGACCCTTGCGCCAATACTCGTACTGGCCGGATATGTTATACAGATATATGCCATTATGAAGAAGACAAGCAATACCGCCGAAAAGAAAAAGGGGAAATAAGCAGGTTTGATTATGAACTGGCTGGAAGCATTGATACTTGGACTTCTTCAGGGGCTTACGGAGTTTTTGCCCGTCAGCAGCAGCGGACATCTGGAACTTGGAGGAGCCCTTTTCGGGCTGGAAGACCCACATGATTTCTTTACTTTCAACATAATTGTGCATGGTGCCACGTTTCTCAGCGTTGTGGTAGTATTTCACAGGGATATCGCTTCCCTGCTGGTAAACTTTTTCAGTTTCCGCTGGAATTCAGATATGAAGTTTACACTTCTTCTGCTTGCCTCTGCAGTACCAACGGCTATAGTCGGTCTGCTTTTCGAAAAGCAGATAGAAAGTATATTTGAGGGCAGGATTGCTTTTGTTGGGGCAATGTTGCTGATTACCGCCATACTGTTGTTCCTTACCCGTTTTGCTCCAAACAATAAAAAGGATGTAAAACTAAAGAGTGCACTTGTTATAGGCCTGGCGCAGACACTTGCAGTGTTGCCGGGTATCAGCCGAAGCGGAGCAACCATTAGCACGGCACTATTTTTCGGCATTGAACGAGGGCAGGCAATACGATTTTCATTCCTGATGGTACTTATACCTATTTTCGGCGCCAACTTTCTGAAACTGCTCAGGGTGTCAGAACAGGCAAGTGCAGGGGCCACAGACGCCCTTCCATTGATAATCGGAGCAATTACCGCCTTTATAGCCGGTATTGCAGCCTGCAGGTGGATGCTTGATATTGTCAGAAGGGGAAAGATTGAGTATTTCTCCATTTATTGTCTTATTGCAGGCATTATTGCCATAATTGCAGGTAGCGTATAGGTCATATGGCTGATATATCAGATGCTAACAGGCAGGACTTTATTAAAGGCAAAGTACTGCTGGTCGACAAGCCTTATAAATGGACATCCTTCGATGTTGTGGGCCGGATACGCTCTGTTCTCAGGCACCGTCTCGGAATTAAAAAGATAAAGGTCGGGCACGCAGGCACCCTTGACCCCCTTGCAACCGGTCTTTTAATAATTTGCACCGGCAAACAGACAAAAAAGCTAGAACAGTTCCAGGGTCTTGACAAGACCTATACAGGAACTTTTTTCCTTGGCATGACATCACCCTCTTTTGACCTGGAAACAGTTCCGTGCAACCCCAAAAGCACAGACCATATTGATGAGACGCTTATAAGAAATACGGCCTATAGGCTGAAAGGCATTCAGATGCAAACGCCCCCTTTATACTCAGCCAAGAAGATTGAGGGAGAAAGGGCCTATACCCATGCCCGCAAGGGGCTCAATACCAAACTAGAACCAAACAGGATAGAGATAAAGGAGTTTGAGATTACCAGCATAGAAATGCCTGAGATTAGTTTCAGGACAGTTTGCTCCAAAGGTACATATATCAGAGCCCTTGTGCGCGATTTCGGAGAACTTGCCGGATGCGGGGCCTACCTTTCTTCACTAAGACGAACACATATAGGAACCTACAAGGTGTCGGACGCAATATCACCTGATGACTTCGCAGGGATACTGGATTCGCTGCCCTCCGGCTGAAAAAGCAAGATTGCTATTGACAAGGCCCTATTAATGTATTATCTTTGCAAGCCTTTCCGGTATAAGAGTTAAATGCCAGTTAGTCTTTACTTTAATTCACGATAAATGAAACTATCCAACTTTAAGTTCAATCTTCCTGTTGAGCTGATTGCCGAGAGGCCATCCTTCAGCAGGGATGAATCCCGTCTTATGGTGGTTCATAAAAAGACAGGTGAAATTGAGCACAAGGTATTCAAAGACATTCTTGAATATTTTGACGACGGTGATGTGATGGTCGTAAATAATACAAAGGTCTTCCCGGCCCGGCTTTACGGGACAAAAGAAAAGACCGGTGCCCGAATAGAGGTTTTTCTCCTCCGGGAGCTCAACAGGGAAGCCCGTTTGTGGGATGTGCTGGTTGACCCGGCCAGGAAGATCAGGATTGGCAATAAACTCTATTTTGGAGAAGACGAGAATCTTGTAGCCGAAGTAATTGACAATACCACGTCGAGGGGCCGCACCCTCAGATTCCTGTTTGACGGCACTTATGATGAATTCAAAAAAACAATTGAGTCACTTGGGGAAACCCCTCTCCCAAAACTCATTCGCAGGCCGGTTGACAAAGATGACAAGGAGAGGTACCAGACCGTATTCGCCAAGCGCGAAGGAGCAGTTGCCGCACCCACTGCAGGCATGCATTTCAGCAGGGAGCTTGTCAAGAGGCTCGAGCTTAAGGGGGTTGATTTCACCGAGGTCACACTGCATGCAGGGTTGGGTAACTTCCGCAGTGTAGATGTTGAAGATCTGAGCAAGCACAAAATGGACAGCGAGGAGTTTATTATTGAGGCCAAAACTGCCGATACTGTAAACAAGGCAAAGGAAAAGGGCAAAAAGGTATGTGCCGTCGGAACTACAACAATGAGATCCATTGAGTCATCAGTATCGATTTCCGGACAACTTAAACCATATGAGGGATGGACAAATAAATTCATCTATCCCCCGTATAAATTCAGTGTGGCAAATGCGATGGTATCCAACTTCCATCTGCCGCAATCCACACTGATGATGATGGTTTCGGCCTATGCAGGCTTTGATCTGCTTATGAAAGCATACAAAACAGCGATCAAGGAGAAGTACAAATTCTTCACA
>PWNY01000290.1 GCA_003557805.1 Bacteroidales bacterium
ATATAAAAGTTGATTGCTAACCGAATTATTCGTCTCATATTTTTGCGACAATAATTTACTATAAAAAAGGCGGCACCTCATTTTAGAAGTACCGCCGATAGAAGTAATAAAAGTTTACTTACTTCACAAGAGTCATGGAACGAGTAATTGAGCGAGTAGGTGTTTCCAGGCGATAGAAATAGATTCCGCTTGTAAGACCATCAGCATTAAACGACACACTGTGCTCTCCGGAATTCCTGAATTCGTTAACCAGTGTTGCGACCTCCTGCCCAAGTGAATTGTAAACCCTTAACAGTACCTGTTCAGCATTATTCAGTTCAAAGGTGATGTTTGTTGTAGGGTTAAACGGGTTCGGATAGTTTTGCTTAAGGGCAATCTGCACCGGAAGTTCATCCTGTTCGATACTTGTAGCAAGAGGGTCATCGGGAGAATCACTCAGAATAATGTTATCAAGATAGATAACGATGTTATCACTAAGATCTACCGGATCTGCGAAATCAGGCATCACAGCTATAACGGGATATTCCCCTGCTGCATCGGGATAGTGAAATGTCATTGTTTCCCATTGCTCAGTGTGCTCTTGTGGTTCCATCGATTCAAACTCGAAATCCTCAGTTTGGTCACTGCCTTCAACTTTGAATCGTATTGGGCTTACCCTTGGTTTCCAAACCTGGTAGTGTGTATACTTCATATCATCCATCTCGAGTGGTTCGAACACGTTACTCCAGAACCCTCCCCAGGGATTTCCATCGTGTGCCCGGGTATATTGAAGAACATACTGACTGTCGTTGACCTCGTTTGGATCGGGATTCGCGACGACTTCGAAAGCATCTTCATCACTCACACTACCATCGGTCATATTGTTAATCGGAATGTGCACTTCGGGATCTTCGAAATCCTCAATTATTATGTAGTTCTGTGCAGTAGCCTGTTGAAGACTGAACACTGCCACTACAATTAAACTAAGAAGTAGCTTCGTTTTCATATTGCTCCTTATTTGTGTTTGGGTTGATTAATACACCGGAAGTTCACAACGAACTTTCATTACTGAAAAATTGAAGCAAACAAATCCGGTAGTTTTTAAAGTATTTGAAATTGACCTTCAATTGTGTCGGAAACGTCAGTACCTACATACACTCTCACTTCGCCCGGTTCTAATACGGGTTCAAGATTTTGATCCAGGTATTTTAACTGTTCGCCATGCAGTTCAAACTCAACTGTCCGGGTTTCTCCCGGCTGAAGGTATATCTTTTCAAAATCCCGGAGCAGTCGTACCGGCTGTGTTACACTTGCAACCATTTTTCGGGAATATAGCTGAACAGTTTCGTGGCCTGAACGGTCACCTGTATTGGTAACATCTACCATAATGGTGATGCTTCCATCTGCCCGGATTTCAGTATCGCTCAGGCGCATATTGTTGTAATCGAAAGTTGTATAGCTTAATCCATAACCAAAAGGAAACAAGGGATCATTGGGTGCATCAATAAACTTTGATGTATACCGTTCGTCCGGATCTATTGGCCGCCCTGTTTTTTTCTGATAATACACGTTAGGAATCTGCCCCACAGTGTAAGGCCAGCTAAAGGTTAGTTTTCCGCCGGGATTGTGGTCTCCAAATAATACAGAGCTGATTGCATCTCCGGTTCTTGTTCCGAGATAGAATGCATTTACGATGGCATCAACATTTTCGTTTGCCCAGTTAATATCGAGCGGCCTTCCGGCCATCAGAACAATCACTACGGGCGTTCCGGTTGCGTTTACAGCCTCTAAAAGTTCCTGCTGTGCTCCGGGAAGATTCATAGTTGTTCTTGATGCAGCTTCACCACTCATATGTCGGCCTTCACCCAAGGCCAGGATTACCACGTCTGAACTGTTTGCAAGCCTGACAGCTTCATCTATTCCATCGGTATTGTGATCAGTAAGGCTTAAAGGCACGCCTTCTTGAAATTGCAGATTTGTCGTTTCCGGAAGTGCATTTTTAAGCCCCTCAAGCAGTGACACATTATCAGTTGTTTCACCTGCAGCAGACCATGATCCCATTACATCATATTGATTATCACCAAGGGGTCCGATTAATGCGATGTTCTCAAGGTCTTTTGAGAGGGGCAAAAGGTTATTGTCGTTTTTCAGAAGCACAATCGATTTTTCTGCTACTTCAAGTGCAAAATCGAGAAAATCTTCACGCATAATTGTTGCAGCTTCTCTCTCGTAATCCGAATAACGGAATGGATCTTCAAAAAGCCCAAGCTCAAATTTCATATCCAGGATACGGGAAACGGCCATATCAACCTGCTGCTCACTTACGATTCCTTGCTCCACGAGACCCGGGAGTTCTTCCAGAAAAATATTGCTCATCATATCCATATCAATATTGGCATTAATTGCCAGTTCGGCTGCATGTGCTTCATCCCGTGCATATCCGTGCGGAATCATCTCCATGACGGCCGTATAATCGGTGACCACGAACCCGTCAAATCCCCATTCGTCGCGCAAAATAGTGTTGAAAAGAAACTGGCTACCGGTTGCCGGAACACCATCATACTCGTTAAATGCAGTCATAAAGGTTCGGACACCGGCATCCACTGCAGCTTTAAATGGCGGCAGATGAATCTCACGGAGAGTTCGTTCTGAAATATCAACGGTGTTATAATCACGGCCGGCTTCCGGCACACCATAAGCCGCAAAATGCTTGACTGTAGCCATAACTGTATCCAGCTCATAGAGGTCATCTCCCTGGAATCCCTCAATTCTTGCTACACCAAAAAGTTTATTTAGCAGCGGATCTTCACCTGAACTTTCCACAATTCTGCCCCATCTTGGGTCGGGAGATATATCAATCATTGGTGTAAAGGTCCAGTGTAATCCTGCAGCGGTGGCTTCTTTTGCTGCAATTCTTGAGGCTTTTTTTATGAGATCGGGATCCCAGGTGGAAGCTTCAGCCAGAGGCACCGGGAAGATTGTCCGGTGGCCATGGATCACATCAAATGCAAAAAGCAGGGGAATTCCGAGCCGTGTTTCCTCTACCGCGATTCGCTGAAGATCGCGGGTGTGCTCTACTGTATGCGCATTGAAAACTCCTCCGAGCTGTGATTTCCCAATCATTTCCCTGTACTCTTCACTCAAGACAGGCCCTGTTTCGGCAAAACCGCTGCTGAGTAGGTTTAGCTGCCCTGCTTTCTCTTCCATTGTCATCAGAGCCAGAACGGAATAAACCTTTTTAGGATGTTTGAGCGGAGTTACCCTGATATTCGGATTTGCAGCCCGTAGTTCTGTCTTATCATCCGTGTAAACGGTTTCATGATTGTCAACCGAAAGCTGGAGTGAGTTAAGCAGAAAAAGACTCAGAGCTGGGATTGCAATGAGAATACTGATCCATTTTATTTTGTCCATTTTATAGAGATTTAATTGGGTTGATACATTCTGTTTGTGATTGTAAACTTTTGACCGTCCACAGCATTACTCTCAATCCATTTTACCGGCCGGCCTGTTAACTGATTCCATCCTTCATCGAGTGTTATTTTCCAAAAATGATGATCGGATCCTTTGTCGGCCACGAACCACATATCATCAGGAATTCCCATATGGGTTCCCCAGCCTCCATCACCGATATAGGTTACACCATCTTCGTGTATCTCTCCGTTTTTTACGGGATGAGTTCGTTTCATACGGTGGCCATGACCTTCATGAACCAAATCAACACCGTATTTCTCAAAAAGCGGAATCCAGTGTTCGTGCATCAGAGGCCTGCCGTATCGCGGTTTCTCCCAGTAGTGCTGCGAAGTTGCAAAAGCGTTTATATGATAGTGGGCTATTATCCATGGCCTGTCGCTATAGTTCTGTAAAGTTGTTTCAAGCCACTGTTTTTGTGCGCCATCGTGAGAACTGCGCACTTTGTGCGGTCCGCCTTCATAATAGCCGGTATCCTCAAACCAGTTCAGATCTTCATTAAAAGCAGAAGTATGACCGCTATCGAGTGTTAACAGTACAAAACCATCTCCATACTCCAAAGAGTAATACCTATGTGGATATGGTGGATTAAAGCGGTTAGCATAAAAAGCGGCATCCGTTTCAAAATCACCCATAATCCATCCTCTGACGTCGTGATTTCCCAAAGCCGGCAGTACAGGAACACGCCGCCCCTCATCGGTGATCATCAGATCGTGCCACTCGTTAAACCACGAATCCCATTCATTTTCAGCCATTCCACGCATAACTAAGTCGCCGGATATCAGGATAAATTCGGGGTCGAGCGTTGACGCATGGCTCGTCATCTCTTTTCGTTCGGTAGTTTCAGACTGCGTATCAGCACCGGCAATAAAACTAAATGCTTTTCTTTCTGCAGGTGCTGTTCGAAAAGTGAAGGGTTCTGCATTACTATTGTCAGATTTGATTAAAACACTGTAGGTGGTTCCCGGTTTCAGTTCGGTCAATTCCACTGTATGCAGCCAAGCGGTAGTTTCAGCAAAGGTGTAGGTTTCGGCTTCCGCTGTTGAAACTCCATTTGCAGGTGTTGAGTGTTCATGGGTGAGCAGATCATCACCCTCGGTATAATAGAGCCTGTTATGTGAAACTCCGCCATATACCCGATTCCACTCGTTGCGATCGGGTAAAAGTTCTTTTTCAAAACCAACATTCTCAGTGTAGTGGTCCCAGTTATTGAGCAAAAACTGGTAGGCAAACCGGGAATCTCTGTTTGAGTAGTTTTTTACTCCAACAGCAAGCGCGAGAAAGGCCTCTTTGGGTGAGTCATATCCGGCCCCTTCCCAACCTTCTTCAATTAACTTCGTTCTGACATCAGTAAACCGGAGGCCTTCACCATACTTTTTTGCTGCCTCATCGATTTTCATCATTCCGTAAGTCAGGGCGTTAGGTTCATCTGTTCGCCATGTAATCGTCATACTTGTTTTTGTATCACCCTGCCAGGTTAGCACAATCTGTTCAGGCTTTTGCTCTGCATGCACACCGGTCCCGAGTGCCGGCAGTATGAACAGCAGCAAAAAAAGATTAATATTGACAATTGGCCGGTTCATATTGAAAAGCTAAAGTGTTTTGATTCCATAGATATAGAAGGATTCGTAGAGCGGTACTTTCACTCCATCTTTGCGTGGAGGCATAAATGCGGAAAATGAGATAAATATCATGTACTCACCATCTTCCTGAAGGCCTGCCATTGAATCAGGAAGATTGTACCATATTTTATTCCATCCATCATGCAGCTCGTTTTCATTCCAATTTGTACCATCAACCCAGCTCCACCCTCCACCTGTAACATCCGCCATGCCAAGGAAAAAATGATCGGGGTTGATATAATTCTCTTCCGGCAGGTACACATTAATGCCAACTGAATCGCTGTCTATCCAACTACTCAGCCTTTTTCCATTTAGCGGCAATGCCAGGTTTGTATCATCTGAAGAACCGGATGGGACAACTTCAACTGATGCTTTTCCTGTTTTAAAATGATTTGAATTCAATTTAAAAATAGCACCCGTTCGGTCGTTGTCATATGTTGCAAGTTCCTCTTCGGTGTCCATTGTCCATAAATAATCAGTAAAGTGATTATCAGCAGTGCAGTGAACTATAAAAATCGGAATCAACACGGCACACAAAACAAAATAGTGTGATACAGTATGTTGGTTTTTATGATTCATAATGCTGTGTGCTCTTATTAAACGGCAAATAAGCAGCTATTTATACTGATACTGTGTTTTCTAAAATGCTGCTGTATTTACCAATTAGGATTCTGTTGAAGCCTGCCGTTACTCAAATCTATTTCGTTAGTTGGAATTGGGAACAGCTCGTGCTTCCCGACCACAAAGTTTTTTCCTAAAGCCTGCATTACTTCGGCAGCACGGCCCTGGCGTATCAAATCAAACCAGCGTTTTTGTTCCATTGCCAACTCAACTCTACGTTCATGCCAAATTGCATCCAGAAGGTTCTGGCCTGATGCCGTAACATCCGGAAGCAGTTCTTCGACCATTACATTAAATGACAGCTCCTCATTTTGCTGAGTAGTGCCTGTTACCTGAATTCGGATTATTTCAACCGGTACTGTTTCACCTGCTGACTGCTGATTCACTGCATCCAGAAATTCAGAGCGATTTGTAACTTCAATACCATTTACAGATTTGATTACATCCATTAATTCTGCCCGGGGACGGCCTCTGTCAAAACTATGTTCAAAAGGTTCTATTCCGGCCTGATCTGCAGGTCCGCCGCTGTTTGTAAATCTTGCGAATACACGAGAGTCTATATCATCCAGGTCAAGAGTATTTACAACAAGCGGAGCCATATTTTCCGGAATCAATCCAATTGTGTTTGTATTCCCCACCCTTGCCCGATCTCTTACCATATTGAGGTAATTTCGGGCTGCGGTTTCATTTCCTTCTCTGTAACTGGCTTCCGCTGCAATCAGAATCACATCCGCATATCGGATACGCCGAATATTTACGGGGCTGTTAGCGCGATCGCCTGAATGTGTAGAGGGAGCAAATGCTTTTTTGTTATAACAGTCGTCTACCATGGATGTATTTTCGACCACGGTGAGTCCAGAACCATCCGGAAGTTCTTCCCAGGGGGAGAGAATTGTTGCCTGCTGCCTCAGATCGCCTGTTTCATAGGCAGCATCCAGGTCGCGCGATGGGCGATTAAATCCCCAGCCCAGATTAGGCTGCCCCCTTACTCCCTGTACCTGGCCATACTGGCTGCCTGTTCCGCCTTCTTCACTGTCGGTTGCCTGAACCTCAAAAATCGATTCCGATGAATTCTCACCTGCTATTGTAAAAATTCCAAAGTAATCGGGCAGTAGTTCATATTCATTAGAGGTAATTACATCCTCTGCATATTGCAGGGCAAGCTCATAGTTTTCCAGATACAGGTATACCCTTGCAAGCAGTGAACTGGCAGCTCCCCTGGTTGCCCTGCCCAGATCGGACGATGAGTATTCCGACTTATAGGGAAGGTTTTCAATTGCAATCTCAAGATCATCAATTATTTGTGCATATACCGCATCAGCAGATGCACGTTCCTGGTCATACTCGTCAGGAGATAATGGGCTTGTAAAAAGAGGCACACCACCATAACCGCGAACAAGATTGAAATAGTAGTAGGCTCTTAGAAATTGGTTTTCAGCTACAAGGCGATCTCTAAGTACCGTATTCATATCGATACCCGGGATATTCTGTATCGCTGTATTCGTGCGGAAAATACCCTGATAATTTCCGTTCCACCATTCATTAACATCCCCGCTTCCCGCATCAAATGTTAAATTCTCAAGCTCTAAAAGCTGTGAGGCATCGGTGGGTGTGCTTCCTTTTGTGGCATCATCCGAAATCATATCTGTTAGCCCCAGATAGGAAAACACATGCAGGTTCCAGTCGCGCAGCTTTTGATAGCTTGCATTTGTAGCTTGTATGGCATGCTCTTCTGTTTGGAAAAAGTTTTCACTTGTCTGCTGACCAAGTGGCTTTTTATTCACTATATCACTGCAGGAACTGAATCCAAACAATACAGTGAATCCTAAAAGAGCGACTATAATTACTGTTGGTTTAAGCCGGTATGATCTTGAATCTTCCATCGTATTAAATTTTTTTAGGCTGTTATTTTTTTTGGTCATTTTGCCTGGATTAAAAGGATGCGTTGATACCAAAGGGGATGGTTCTGGCAAATGGATAAAATGCAGCATCAATACCTGTATCAATTACAGATCCGCTGGTAACTTCAGGGGTGTATCCGTCATATCCGGTTAGTGTAAACAGGTTGTTGCCATTTGCATATACCCTTAAATTTCGCAGCCCAAGCCTGCTTGTAACTTCGGGGCTCAGTGTGTAGCCAACAGTCAGGTTTTGCAGTTTCAGGAAACTCCCATCCTCTATGAAAAAGTCTGAAACATTGTAGTTGTGGCCTCCATTTGTAATTCTTGGATAAGAGTTTGTAGATCCTTCACCTGTCCATCGGTTCAGGTCCGACTTTTCGAAATTAGGAGTTCCGAACCGGGCCTGTTTTTTGGCGTTATAGATTTTGTTTCCATACTGGCCTGTAAACCCGGCGTTGATGTCAAAACCCCGATATCCGGCCTCAAAGTTAAAAGAGAAGAGATAGTCTGGAATGGGTGAACCCAGGAATGTGCGGTCGTCTGTGGTTATTTCCCCGTCTCCGGTGAGATCTCTAAACCTGATATCACCAGGCTGCTCATTTCCCATTAATGGGCCTGCGTCTATTTCATCCTGGTTTTGAAAGATACCGTCCATCTGGTATCCAAAGAAAGACCCTATCGGCTGGCCAACCACAGGTTTTGTTGCCAGCATTCCGCCAACTCCTACGCCACCGCCGAATATATCTTCGTTTCCGCGACCCAGCGACAGTACTTCATTATTAATTGTTGTGGCATTTACCCCAATTCCATAAAAGAAATTTCCGTGGGTATCTGACCAGTTAAGTGTTAATTCAAGTCCATGGTTCTTCACCTCTGCAGCATTTATGAAAGGAGAAGGAGTTGCCCCCACGTAGCCCGGAATCGGTACACGAACCAGGATACCATCGGTTACCCGATCATAATACTCAAACTCACCTCTCAGTCTGCTATCGAAAAATTC
Source organism: Bacteroidales bacterium (assembly GCA_003557805.1). GTDB lineage: Bacteria > Bacteroidota > Bacteroidia > Bacteroidales > UBA7960 > PUPG01. The sequence goes on from PWNY01000290.1 coordinate 8,592, forward strand.
CATTTCAATTCCCAGGTTAAGCTGAGTGGTTTCTTCCCAGCGGATTTGCGGATTGGCAGGGCTGATCGGGGGTGCTCCAAAATTCACACTCTCATCCGCACCAAATATTGCATTCAGATTTCCGCTTACCGTTGCTGTACCGGGATAAAAATCTATTTTATCATTTCCGGTTACACCCCAGCTTCCCCGAAGTTTTAATCGAGTTAACCAATCGGGATCGGGCATAAAATTTTCTTCGGAGATTATCCAGCCTAATGCAAATGAAGGAAACCAGCCGTACCGGTTATCAGCGCCAAACCTTGAGGAACCATCCCGCCGAATTGTAGCCGTTGCCAGATAACGTTCTCTGTAGTTGTAATTGATCCGCCCCAGGAAAGACTCCATTCCCCATGATCCGGCTGAGTTGCTATTGGAAACTCCTTCGCTGTCATCTCCGGCATTTAAATACCAGAGTGATGGATCATCACCCACAATTCCAATTCTGCCGCCACTCAGATTTTCGGTTTCAAATTCTTCAATTGTGTAACCGATGAGTGCATCAATTCTGTGATTACGAATTTGCTCCTGGTAATTCAGAGTGTTTTCCCACAGGATATTTGTAGAAAAGTTGTTAAATACACTCAGAGAAGTTTGGTCACTATTTTGAATAGGAGATACAAAATAGATCGGAGAGTAATTTCTTCCCTCTGTCCGGTTGGCATCTAATCCAAAATTGCTTCTGAACTGGAAAAAATCCAGGAAATAAATATTCGCAAAAACATTTCCTGTAATTCTGTTACGGGTATTTTCATTATTACTGTTATACTCGAACTGCGCAACCGGATTTCCTACCGAAGCTCTCACATCCGTAGGGGAGTAGTCTCCATCTTCAGTAAATACAGGAATAGTTGGATCGCCCCGATAAGCTGAGCCTAATACACCGGGTGCATTTTGATATGATTCATATACAAGAGCGAGATTATGGCCAATCTGGAAATCATCGGTAACGTAATAATCATTATTCAGCCGAAGTGAAATTCTGTCGAGGTAGTTTTCATGGATAATTCCATCCTGTGTGGAATAGCTTGCACTTACATTAAAAGAAGTTCTTTCGGTTCCGCCTGATGCTGAAACATTCAGGTTTTGGATCGGTGCTGTTCTGAATATCTGGTTTTGCCAGTTGGTTCCCTCCCCAAACTCATCAGGGTCTTCAAATGGCTGTACATTTCCCTCATTTACTGCCACTTCGTTGGCAAGTGTAGCATATTCCTGCGCATTAGTTACAGGAACGGTGCGCGCAACATTTTGAAATCCGCGGTAATAGTTGATTGAAAACTCTGTAGGACGCTCAAGCCCTGCTCTTTTGGTTGTTATCAGGATTACCCCATTGGCTCCCCTCGCACCGTATATTGCCGTGGCCGATGCATCTTTTAGAATATCTACCGATTCAATATCATTCGCGTTCAGAAAATTGATGTTATCGGTTGTCATTCCATCTACTACAAACAGAGGAGATGCATCTCCAAGGGTTCCCACGCCCCGTATTCTTATCACTGAACCGGCACCGGGTGCTCCGGAGGCAGGCGTTACCTGAACCCCGGCTGCAACTCCCTGCAAAGCCTGATCTACCGATTGTGTTGCGATACGGGAGATTCGGTCACCTTCAACACGGGAAACAGAACCGGTTACATCTCTGCGGCGTTGTGTTCCATAACCAACTACTACCAAATCTTCGCCCACAAGCTCCATTTCAGAAAGGGCAACATTAATTTCCCTCCTTCCATCAACATCAACCCGCTTCGTTTGGTATCCAATAAATGAGAATACGAGAGTTTGATCTGATGATGGGATGGTTAGCTGATATCGGCCATCCGGGCCGGTTGATGTTCCGATGGTGGTTCCTTCTATAAAAACATTTACGCCGGGCATTGGCTCTTCTGTAGCCTCATCAGTTACTACGCCTTCAACCTGATGCTGAGCCGAAAGCAGGGAAGCGCTTCCGGTGATAAGAAAAAGTAAGATTAAAGTGGTGGTAAAAGTAATTAGCGATTGTATCCTGTTTTCCATAGCTGCCTCAAAATTCTGGTTAATTAGATTGTTTTGAAGTTAGATGAAATGCAGATTATTATGAGAGTAAGGGATGTTCTATGCAAAAAATTTAATTTTTTGCATAATCTTGCAAATTCAACTTATTCAAAACTGTCTTTAAATCACACTTTGCAATGCAACTCATGCTGTATTGTAATGCAAAAATGTGGATTTTAAAAGAAATTCAATAAATAAATTCACTCTTAACGTTTCTGTAATGTGCAATAAAAGAATAACTCAACATTTTTTGCACTTTTCGTTTGCATTACTTTATTTATCTTCGATGCAGGGTATTTGAAAAAGTTCTTAATTGGTTAATTAATCAATGTATTCTTAAATCTGATCTCCTCCTTGGTTCTGCTCACTCACTGTAATATCAATCTGACACTGCTAAATATTCTGCCATCACGTAAACAAATCACTCCTTAAGTAAACTTAATGATGAAATTGAGACCTCATATATATCGCTGTTTTAGTTTAATCCTGATCTTTTTCATACCACTTATACTATTCCAATCGTGTAATGAAGATTCAGGTCAGGTAACTGAGCAGCAGGAATTTTCAGATGAAGAGTTGCTTGATATTGTTCAGGAAGCCACTTTCCAATACTTTTGGGATGGTGCTGAGCCCAATTCCGGTATGGCTCGTGAACGGTACCACATGGATGGTGAATATCCGCTGGATGACCGGGATGTAGTGACAGCCGGTGGTTCAGGTTTTGGACTTATGGCTATTATAGTTGGTGCGGAAAGAGGTTTTATTACCCGGGAGCAAGCTGTGGAGCGCTTCGAGCGGATAGTCACATTTCTTGAAGATGCTGACAGATTTCAGGGCGTTTGGCCCCACTGGATGCATGGTGAGACGGGTGAAGCACAAGCGTTCAGCCCGAATGATGACGGAGCTGACCTGGTAGAAACTGCACTTTTGGCGCAGGGGTTACTCACAGTTAAGCAGTACCTGATTGATGGCACAGATAAAGAACAGGAAATTGCAGAACGAATCGATAACATCTGGCGGGAAATTGAATGGAACTGGGATACAAGGGACGGGGAAAACGTTTTGTACTGGCACTGGTCACCCAATCATGGCTGGGAAATGGATCACCCTATTCACGGATACGATGAAGCATTGATTACCTATGTGCTGGCTGCGTCTTCTCCAACTCATCCTATCGACCCGGAAGTTTACCACGAGGGCTGGGCCCGTGGCGGGGATATTGTGCTCGAAAATCATGAGGCATATGGTTACTCGCTTCCATTGAAACATAACGGAGCTGAAGATTATAGCGGTCCGTTGTTTTGGGCGCATTACTCATATTTAGGGCTGGATCCCAGGAATCTTGAAGACAGATATGCTAATTATTGGGAAAACAATCGTAATCACACACTTATTCACTACGAATATGCTAAAGAAAATCCTTATGATTTCAAGGGGTATGGCGAAAATCTATGGGGATTTACATCAAGTTATTCAATAGATGGCTATGCAGGTCACAAACCCCATGTAGTTGATCATGGTGTCATCAGCCCAACAGCAGCACTTTCATCTTTTCCTTACACACCTGATGAATCGATGAAGATGCTCAGGTATCTGTATGAGAATCATCGTGATAAGCTTTTTTGCCCGTATGGGTTTTATGACGCTTTTAGTTTTGAACACGATTGGTTTCCTGAACGCTATCTTGCAATCGATCAGGGTCCAATAGTGGTTATGATTGAAAACCACAGAACCGGGCTTCTGTGGGATCTTTTCATGACAAATGAAGATGTCCTTAACGGTTTGGAACGGCTGGATTTTTCCTGGTAATGTTGCCTGCAGAATACCGGATGTAGCTCTGACTGACCTGCTGCTTCCTTCTGCAATACAACCCTACATCTCTAGCTTTAAGGCTGCTGAGTTAATAAAACAGATGCTAAGTGGTTTCGCGATGAGAGACTGATACAGGCACAAAACTCAGCATATTTGAATCGAGATCTGTTTGCTGAATTCTCTCATATAAAGCTTTTATGGTAGCATCACCAAGCTTTTGATAGTCAGTATGAATTGATGAGATTTTCGGATAGGTAAATAGGTTGTTGGGAAGATCATCATAGCCGATTATTGCAACATCTTCCGGAATATCAAACTCACTTTCTTTGGCTGATTGAAGAAAGCCATACGCCATGCTGTCGTTGCTTGCAAAAATTGCTTCCGGTAATTCGGTTGCATTTTTAAAGGTTTCAAATGCTTTAACGCCGGAATTAAATGTGAAATCTCCATTGCAAACCCAAACAAGCTCCATCTTATTTTGCTGTTGAATATAATCATTGAACACATTTCTCCTGAATCTTGATTCGGATCTTACAGAAGGCCCCAGAATGATACCAACTTTGTCATATCCTTGATGGAAAAAATGATCAGCCGCTAAAAACCCGCCTGAATAACTATCGAACGTAACGGTAGGAAATATCGGGTTTTCTATAAGAGAGTTTGAAACAATCGGGTATTTATTTGGCAGCATGGAGCGAATTTTTTCATACCCCTCTCTTCTGAGCTCCGGCACGAAGAGTATTATTCCGTCATAGTATTCAGATGACATGTTTTTTATAACCTTCAAAAGTTCCTTTTCATGATTTTCTACGGCTGTCAGAAATAATCGTGCATCATTTTGCCTGGCCGATTTATTTAAACCGTGGAAAAAACTTGAATAAAACTCCCCTTCATGAAAACCGGTACCCACAAGTGCAATATTCAGAGTATCACTGGATGAAGTTGTTTTGCTCTTCGTTAATTTATAATCAAGCTTCTCTGCACTTTCTAAAACTTTCTTTTGAGTTTTTACGCTGATCTTATGCGATCCATTTAAAACTCTTGAAACAGTTGAGACCGAAAAACCGGTATCGTCGGCTATATCTTTAAGTACTACTTTCATACTCTGCTATTCAGGTTTGCAATAATAATCCGTCTATATAACTATCCGCGCATCAGCGGTCGGGTACAGTCGTCTTTTGTTATTACACTAATTTTTGTAGTCAAAAACAAAGTCTCAGGTATTAACAAGGTTTTTCCCATCTCGGAAAATCGACCAAAAATAGAAAGGTTGTCAGAATTTCCATATTTGCTTAATTGGATAACAACCTTTGAGTTGCACAAACATTGCATTATCAAGTGATTAAGAAATTAAACTATTTGCACAAACACAAACGGTTAAAAAAATTGATAATTCTATAAATAAAGCCAAAATCTCAATATAATCAGGGGATACAGATATATTAACCGAATGATTTTATGCAAAAATTAGGCATTATGGAAGATCTTTTGCATTTTTATTTTGCACACGAAATCCCAACCCACTCAGTTTTCCAGGTGTAGCCGAAAAACTACCTTGATTTAGAATCTTCACATTTCGGTTGAGGCTGAAATTGAACTCGAACAGTAATTATATGGGTCTGTCAGGGTACACACCTATTCTGTGACTCAATGCAAAGGAAGTTAATTTTATTGCGATACAAATTCTTATGAATACATCACGAAACATCTCAAGTATTATCCTTTTGTTTTTTCTTTTTACAGCAGGTGCTGTTTTTACTACTTCCTGCAGTGATACCACTTCGGTTAATGATTCTGATATCGTTAATGGCAACGGAGATAATGGAAACGGAAATGGTAATGGTAATGGCCAGATTACTGATGATGAACTGCTTGACATAGTTCAGGAGGCAACTTTTAAATATTTTTGGGATGGGGCAGAACCCAACTCAGGCATGGCACGCGAGCGGTATCATCTCGA
>PWNY01000134.1 GCA_003557805.1 Bacteroidales bacterium
AGATGCGGAAAACATTATTGTCAACATGATGATCGCCGGACTGATTGAAATGGACCAGAATGAACACCATACGTGGTTCAGGTTAAAGGACCCTGAGGAAATTTGTTGAAGCGTTGAAGATTTGTTTAGAGTTTAAGGTTTAGATGTTTAGAGGTTTAGAAGTATAGAGTTTAGAAGTTTAGAAGTTTAGAAGTTTAGAAGTTTAGATGTTTAGATGTTTAGAGGTTTAGATGTTTAGAAGTTTAGAGGTTTAGAGGTTTAGAACTCTCGGGACTTCGCTTACGCTCAGTCTCAATCTTAATCTTAACCTTAATCTTAACCTTAACCTTAACCTTAACCTTAAATTCTTTGGATGGTTGCCAAAGAAAAAGTACATCCAAAAAAGATGGCTGGAGAAACAACCAAAGGTGATTGGTTGTTTCGTCGTGAGATACATCCTCTTACTTCACCCAAAGTTTTTGGTGCCAGGATTTCCTGTTGCTGTAAACACCCAGAACATACACACCCGGCCTTAGGTCGGGGACGAAGGTATTGTGTCCGGAGGAGGCGTGTGCAGAAAACAAGGCTTGTCCGCTGATGTTATACAAAACCACTTTTGCTTTCCCAAATGGATTGATCATATAAAGAACCTGATCGTTGTACCAGATGCGTGGTTCAGCCATAACGTTCTGTGTCGGGGTTGTTGGATCCGGTTCGTGCAGAACCATCCGCAAGGCAAGGTTTCCAAAACCTGTTTGTGTATGTGGAAAAGATGAGGGTTCTTCTGTTATATTGGCCCGGTAAAAGTAACCGGATTCCTGATCATCGTGGCCCACAGTCAGATTTTCGTCTGATAGTTGCATGATGGCCAGTATATACAAGCCGGGATCAAGCAAAACCTCTTCAACAGAAAAGGCATAGAAACTATTTTGCATGTACGGCATTCTTGTCAGAAGATCCGAAACAAACATCGCTTCTTGTACGATGTTGTTCTGGTTTACCCTGTAAAGCGCAATACGGAAGTCCAAGGGGTCCAGTTCCATATCCGGCCATCCGACAAGGACTTCAGAAATCGCGGTTTGTGTATGTATTTCATACCTGGTCCCCAGGGTGATTGCGTCTGTACTGCTGCCAACGCCGTTAACCAGGTTCCCGCTATCTCTTGCATATAAGGAGTCTGAAACATTCAGGACAAACAGGTCTGTTTTATCCTCTTCCGGACTCCATTCATGATCAGATTCCCATGAAATAGTATATGCGCCGGTTTCAAGGTTTCCTGTTTCCCAGGGTGGCTCTGCATAAACCGTTTTCTCATCACCTTTAAAAAATGGCGCATCGACCGGTGCGCTTGCCGAATAAGCGGCTTCGGCGACAGAAAAAAGAATATTGCTTTCATATACCAGTGTTGAACCGGTGTTTGTTACTCCGGCAGCGAGCTGTATGGCTTGGGGCAACTGGGTCTTCGGGATTATGCTATATTCTTTATTCAGGCCGCGTACCACAATAATGGGAGCAGGAGTCGTTGCGCTTGTCTGCCGCCCGAATGAATAATCGACTACATCATCATAAGAAAAAATCTTATAAAAATACGTGATGCCGGGTTGAAGATCCGAATGGGTGTATTCGGAACCGGCTCCTGCATACAATACGGTGCCACCGCCATCCAGTGTTTCGCCGGCACCATATAATGTGCCGCTGACAGGTGTACCAAAAGTATCTTCGTGCGACCAGACCAACAGCACATCATTTTGTGCAGTGTTGGGTGTCCATTCCAGATCTAATTGTGTCTCGGAGGCAGGTGTTGCTGAAAAGTTTCCGGGATTGGTCACATTCCCAAGGGTATTTGCAGCAGCCTGCAGCACCTTGAATGCATTAAGTCTTCCGGAACCCATTTTGCCGGCATATTTTGGTATATATGGATCGATCTCATCCGTGTTTTCTGTTATAAACTGCCACACCTCCTGGTTTGTCAGAATATGATTGTTGCGGTAAGCGTAAGAAACCAGCAATGCTGCAACGCCTGAAACGTGTGGGCACGAGACGGAGGTGCCCTGACTGTAACCGTAGGTGTTGTTCAGGTGGGTGGTCAACACGCCCTGCTCGGTTACGGTATTTGTTTCACCACCGGGCGCCGCAATATCGATGTAGCTACCAAAGTTCGAATACCAGGCCTTTTCATCCCTGTTGTTTGTCCCGGAAACAGATAAAGCACCCGAGTAGTAGCCCGGATAAAACCCTTCATCCGAGTTGCTGTTTCCGGAAGAAGTGATGGTGAGTCCTCCCTCCAGTACTTCGCCGCCGCCGTATGTATTGAAATAGTCTATGGCATCCAGGGTTGCCGGATTGTAGAAACCCGGCGTACTCCACCCCCAGCTGTTCTGGGAGATAGCAGCACCGTTGTCGGCGGCATAAACAGGGGCAATGTGGGTGCCATTGGCTCCTGATTGCGCAAAAATCTGTGCCGACATCATTCTGATTCCGTCGTTGGGTTCAGATCCTCCGGCAATACCGGCAACACCCGTTTCATTGTTTGTTTTCGCGGCTACAATACCTGCAACCAGTGTTCCGTGGCCGTGTGGTTCCAGAACCGGAGAGTCGTGTACAAAATTATAACCCACCTGGTACCATATGTTGGCATGAAGGTCTTCGTGTACAATGTCGATTCCCCCGTCAATTACGGCAACAACAACCGATGTGTCGCCCTGCTCTATCGCCAATGCCTGCGGGAGGCTGATATCCGCACCCGGAATGCCATTATGCTGCCCGGTGTTTTTATAACTCCACTGGTGTATAAAAAGCGGATCATTTGGAATGACATCGTCCCCGCTGTCGGATAAGGTTATTGTAAAAGAGGGAACGGCAATTTCAATTTCGGGCAATCTTTCATAATCCCGTACCATCTTAACGATATCTGCTTTTGTGTTCACTTCCAGAACATACCAGAGGTGAAAACCCCACGCTTTGTGCCGGTCGGTAAAACCATATCCAAGGGCGCCGGACAGAAAATATTGTTTGGCATCAGATACGCCATGCCGGATATTGAGGCTGTCTAATACGGGCAGACCAAACACAATGTTGTTTTCGTTGTCGTGCCTGTAGCCGTGTTGGTCAAGGTGTTTTTCAAGATCGCGTTCAAACTTAATGATCAGGATGCCGGGATCCCAGGCGCTGCTGTCGGCGGGTGTCAGTTGCATTGGCGGCCGCTCACCGCGCACGGTTCTGTGGCCGTTGACCATTTCGTTGGTGTGTTCATTCAATCCTGATATTTGATGGCCGCCGGTTGTTGTATTGCCGGTGATATGGATGAAGATCAGACAAAACAGGAATGATAGCCGGAGGGTAAAACCTTTATTAAGAAGATTATAAATCATTCTGCGAAGGTACAAAAACCAGGAAAACAGAAGGTGCAGGAATGGCTGGCTTATTTGTCAGTACCACAATAAACCGAATTTTCGCTGCGGTATTCCGGCACCATCTCCTTCATTTGACTTCTATCCGCCCGAGCGCAGGTCACTCAACGTTTTGAGCTGTGTTTAATCGCTTTCTCACGACGAATTTGGGAATAATCAGGCATAAGTTGGGTAATAAAGGTGTAAATGTTTTATATTTGTGAGTTAAGACTGAGATTGAGATTAAGGTTAAGATTAAGATTGAGACTGAGATTAAGGTTAAGATTAAGATTGAGACTGAGATTGAGATTGAGATTGAGATTAAGGTTAAGGTTAAGATTAAGATTGAGACTGAGATTGAGGCCGAGCGTAAGCGAAGTCC
>PWNY01000305.1 GCA_003557805.1 Bacteroidales bacterium
CCTGTTGCCTTAATCATCCCCGGCTGAATAGGTCCAGCTGCGGTACCTTTCACCGCTCCAGGTAAAGACCGATATGCTCAGGGAGTCTCCATGGTTGATGCCATAATATCTTACAAGGTCCTCAAGATCCGGAAGGTCTCCCCGGTAGTCAAAGATAAAAGGCTCAATGAAATAGTAACCGTGGAGTTTTGGAGTTTCTCTCTCTCCGCTTTCAAGTATTTTGAAGTAGGTATATTCACCAGGAAGGAACTCTCCGGGCTGTGCGCCCCTGGTGTTGAGCTCATCTAAAAATGACTGCACAAAGTGCCAGGAGCTTTCCCTGTGGTAACCCACGTGCCCCCATATAGTGTTATCCGGGATCCTGTTGAGCTGAACATAGGGAAAGACAAACCTGCCGGTTACATTGAAGTCCAGCCTGTAATGGTCAGGGCTCACGATAAGTTTGCCTGCATTGATGCTTCCGGGAGCAAACAAAAGCAGGTTGTAGCTGCCTTCGGCCAGGGAGCCAAGGTCTAAATCGGCCGTAGCAGGTCCCATTGCCGTGAAGCAGATTTCCGGGACGTAGATACCCTTAAACTCAACATCTATCCTTGCAGGAGTGGAGCTAACACTGTTAATAATGTACCAGTTGCAGCAGGGAAATATCTCAAGGGTCTCACAACGCAGGAAAAGCCTCCCCGGATCACTGTGAATGCTTTCCCGCATCCTGACCTCTATCTTCCCAAGTTCATGATCCCCGCTTATGGCTTCCTCCTTGTTGCAGGACGACAATACGATGATAATCAGAAAAGTTAAAACAACCCTTATCTGTATATACTCTTGCAGGAACATCGTCCTTTAGTTTTATCCTGTTCAGCCCTTCAGGTCAAGGCCTGCTCACAGAACCTATAAAGAGCAGGGTGTTGGTGGTTCGCTCCCTGATGGCAAAGACAAAGGGCTGATCTACATGGAACCTCGGGGGGCTGTCAGGATCAACACTTGTAACATCAATCCCGATAGTGGTAACGGCAGCAGCTTCAGTTCCCTCCTCACCTACCTCGACAAAGGTATTCTGCTTTACAAATGACACGAATATATCCCAGTCGGATATCCCGGACAGGTCGGCTAAATATGGCTCGAATGCATCGACCATCCCAAGGCTCCGGAGCTGGTTGTTAAGGTAGGTGTCATACTCAAAACCGAACCTGGGCATCATAACACTGGTCTCGGTGAACTCCTCATCCACATCAAGGCCTTTTGTTACACTTCGCCAGACATCAGGCGTGAATTCATTGTAAAATTCTTTTAAAGAACCGTCTGGTACAATAACCACCATCGAGAAGTTCGTGCGGCCATAGGGAAGCTCAACGGCCCTGAGGCCCTCACCATAGTAGCGCCTGGTATTTACGTTGCCTGTCATGGTGGGAACATCTATGTGGCTGCCCTCATCAAGGTAAAATGGTGCCTCCTGCGTAAGCTCCTTGTCAAACTGGTATGTCCAGTCACCCTTGAAATAGAGGGCATTCATCAAAAACATCACCATATCTGCCGATATATCATTTATCACCTCGGGGATCTTTCCATTTGTATTGTCGCTTGCCCAGCTGTTTATTACTTCTATGGCCGGGGGCAGGGAAAAATCAAGCGCCTCAATATGTGCATCGAAATCCTCATCCATTGACTCAATGAAAGGGGGCTTTACCTGAAAGTCATCACGGTAGAAGACCGCATTTGCAATTGCCAGGGTTACCTTTGGGTCCGCATCCAGCAACTGGCCGACAAGGCTCTTGTATACCTGATTGATAGCTTCAATATCCATTTCATCGCCATACCCCAGCATATCCCTTATCTGGTCAAAGGTATCACCTGCGGAACCGTTCAGCAGCATGGTAAGGGCAGCGCTGGCACTCAGGGGGGAAAGCATCAGGTTATCCTTTTGCTCCCCGGCAGCCGTTCTTACAAAAAGCTCTATTCCAAACTCATTGCTCCTTTCTATTACCTGAAGGCCCTGTGGGGGAAGTTCTATCTGTTTGGGGCTGACAGCGTCCTGGGGGTCGCCATTGCTGTTCTTGTCACATGCAAGAAGCCCGGCAGCCATGACCGAAATAATTAACAACGCAAAATGGGTTTTCATTACTGATGGTTTTTGGGTTTGTTGTACAGACGATTCAAACCACAAAAATGCTGCCAGAATATATACTTTATTTAAATATTTTCCCTTTTAGTGGAGTTGCGACCCGATAAGGTGAATAAACTCGGCCCTTGTCTTCTCAGTAAGGAATGCACCGGTAAAATCACTGGTGGTGGTAACTGAGTTCTGTTTCTGAATACCCCTCATCATCATGCAGTAGTGGTGTGCCTCAATTACCACGGCTACACCCAGGGGGTTTAGTGTGTTTTGTATGCACTCCTTTATCTGGGTGGTAAGCCTCTCCTGCACCTGAAGGCGCCTGGCATAGGCATCAACAACCCTGGGGATCTTGCTCAGCCCTACTATATGCTCCCTGGGGATATAGGCAACATGCGCCTTGCCCACAAAGGGGAGCATATGGTGCTCGCACATCGAGTAGATCTCGATGTCTTTCACAATAACCATCTGCTTGTAATCTTCCCTGAACATTGCCGAACGCAGTATCTCAGCAGGATCAAGGTCATAACCATGTGTAAGGAACTGCATTGCCTTGGCAACCCTCTCGGGTGTCTTTTCAAGGCCTTCACGGTCAGGGTCCTCCCCTATAAGGGTAAGCACCTCCCTGTAATGAGACGCAATCTTGTTTATTTTCTGAAGATTGTACTGGTCAATCTTCTCATAGTCATCCATTTTATTTTCGATGACCATATCCTTGTTTATTTCTGATGTCATGATATCTGACTTGTATGTGATTCAATAATTTGCCTGATTATTATTGCTTGCCGCCAAAATATTCAACGTAGTGGTTCTCTGTTTCCCAAAGCTTTATGCAGTATAATCTGGCCCCTTGATCCCTGATTGGGTTTTCCAGCTGCCGGAAGATCCCAATTGCGAGGTTCTCGGTAGAGGCGATTACTCCTTTCATAAAATCCACCTCCAGGTTGATATTTTTGTGGTCCAGCTTTGATATAACAAATTCATCCACCAATTTGCTCAATGCTTTCAAATTCATTACAAAGCCGGTTTCAGGATCGACCCTGCCCTCGACTGTGACAAAAAGTGTATAGTTATGACCGTGCCAGTTGGGATTTGAACAACTCCCGAACACCTCCCTGTTTTTAATATCATCCCACTCCTGCCTGAAAAGCCTGTGTCCGGCGTTAAAGGTCTTTCGCCTGGTTATACGCATAGCACAACTCTTTGATTATTATCAAAGATAAACAATATTGGCCTTATTCTTACTTAGAGCGGAAGTTCTGTTATCAGAATGCTTCCTGCAGGGAGGCTCCGGTTTTCACCGGATGACCGTTCAGGGCAGGCACATTGCTTTCAGACTGAGGATAGAAATATACCGACTCGGCTTTGGTCCGGAGGTTGTAGTTAAGGCTCATTGACTGAACATAAGCCCCGCAGCTTTTTATTGCAATTATATCACCCCTTGCTGCTTCAGGCAGCTCAATATCCCTGGCGAAGATATCACTCGATTCGCATGCCGGCCCTACCACATCATACACTTTGGAGGGCCTGGATGAACAAAGGTTTTCGATGCCGTGAACCGCCTGGTAAAGGGCTGGCCTGAGAAGTTCGGTCATGCCAGCATCTACAATCATCATCTTCTTGCTCAGACCTTTCTTGA
>PWNY01000349.1 GCA_003557805.1 Bacteroidales bacterium
ATTGATACAACAGGCTGGGATATTTCAGAACAGGTCGACTTCAGGATAGTAAAAGCCGAAATGAAGGGAATGGAGTTTGAACACAGGATTACCCGCCCCTGGGAAAAGGATCCAGCATTCTATGCTGTTATCAGGTTTCAGTTTGGACCCAAAATGCACCCCTCCATGCCAATTCCTTCGCTTCCCATTCCTGAAGACAGGATCGAAAGGGTGACAACGCAACTGGAAGCAATTCCGGTAATACTTGAGCAGGCCCTCCAAAACCTTACCGATCCTATAGCCGACCTGGCCTATATTGCCATTTATACCACCGGGCGGCAGATAGACCTTCTTGACAGGTTTGTTGAAGGCCTGAGAGAACATCATCCCGGCCTTGTGCCGGTTGCCCAGTCTGCCAGGGAGTCAGTTTCAGACTTCAGGCAGTGGCTTACTGAAGAGAGACCGGCGATGAGAAACGGTGCAGGAGTAGGTGTTGATAACTATAACTGGTACCTTGAGAATGTAGCGCTTATGCCATATACATGGGAGGAACTGCTGCTGCTTTCTGAAAGGGAATACGAGAGAGCAATTACAACTATGAAGCTCAAGGAGCATAAGTACAGGCATACCCCGGTACTATTACCGGTTGACAACCCTGATGATTATTTCGAGCGCTATAACAACGCAATGGACCATAAGTACAGCTTTCTCCATTCCTCCGAGCTGTTCACGGTACCTGAATATCTCGATCCACCTTCTCATGCAAGGGGGTTTAGAAGAGGTGAGACAAGGGACTATTTTGAGCATGTCCTGGACCGATACCCCCTGCCGCTTACCGTTCATGGCTATGCGGGCCATACTCACGATGAACTTCGCACAGCAAGGGATGACAGGCCAATCAGGGGGCTGCCCAGGCTCTATTTTGTTGATGCAGTCAGAGCTGAAGCACTGGCAACGGGCTTGGAGAGAATGCTTTATCATATAGGCCTGACAGAAGGTGTTCCCAGAGCAGACGAGATCAATTACCACCTGAAGGCTTTCCGTGCATCCCGTTCTATAACTGACCTTAAGATGCACAGCAATGACCTGACATTTGAGGAGGCGTTCCGGTTTAATATTGAATTCACCCCATATGGCTGGGTGCCCGAGGACAGCCCCACCCTTTGGCATGACCTCGAACTTTACCTAAGGGCACCTCTTTACGGCACCTCTTATATGGTTGGCCCTCTGCAACTGGAAAAACTAATAACAGAGGAGTTCATTCAAAAGGGCCCGGACTTCGATATCAGGGAGTTCATGGACAATTTCCTGGAAGCGGGCATGACACCACTTTCACTCATATCTCTTGAAATGCACGGCAAACCAAGGGCATTCAAACTTCAGGACAAATAAAAAAACAAACCCTGAAACAAACAATGCTGATATAAATTTCCCTGCCAAGTCAAATTATTAAAAAACCAAAAAAGAGCCTATGAAACAACCAAAGCAATAACAACAAAAAACCATCATTAAGAAAAGTTCTCTTTTCCAACCAAACATTTAAAACATGAAAAACAAATACTTAACAATACATTGCACAGGTTCCAGGAGACCAGGATTTGTAGCCGTTGCCGGAAAAATTGCAGCCCTTACAATCCTATTGATCACCTTGATGGGACAGGGGTTTATCAACGCAGCACCACCTGCAGAATCAGCTAATATACCCCAGGAAGTGCGGGTTAGCGGTCAGGTAACAGATGCCAATACGGGAGAGGCCCTGCCGGGAGTAACCGTTTTGATAAGGGGTACGACCACCGGCACCATAACCGATATAGACGGCAGGTACTCTATCAGGGTGCCCGGGCCCGATGCGATACTCCAATTCTCGTTTATAGGCTACGAAACCAAGGAGGTTGTGGTAGAAGACCGTGAACTGATCAACATAGGCCTCACCCCCACCCTCACGCAACTGGATGAGGTAGTAGTTACCGGCCTTGGTATCTCCAGGGAGAGAAGGGCCCTGGGATACTCTATCGGGGAGGTCTCTTCGGAAGAGCTTATTTCATCGCTTGAGGGTAATGTGGTCTCGGCACTTTCAGGGAAGATCCCAGGAGTTCAGATTGGTACTTCATCAAGCCAGCCTGGCGCTGCAGCAAGAATAACAGTAAGGGGTCACTCCTCCCTGTTGTATGATAACCAGCCACTGTTCATTGTGGACGGGGTACCTTTTGCCAATGTTGAAACAGCAGCCATAGATTATGGGCCGGGAAGTTCAACCGGCCTGGACATTGACCCGGCGAACATTGAAAGCATAACAGTGCTCAAGGGAGCGGCAGCATCAGCACTTTATGGCTCAAGGGCAGCAAACGGGGTGGTAATAATAACTACCAAAAGCGGAAGACTCAATATTGAACCAAGGGTTAGGATATCACACAGGTCAAATTTTGACCGCATATATGAAAGTCCATTGTCAACATCATGGTCAGCAGGTTCATACAATCCTGAAACCGGCAGATATGAATATTACGATGTTGATGTACGGCCAACC
Organism: Bacteroidales bacterium; assembly: GCA_003557805.1. Lineage (GTDB taxonomy): Bacteria > Bacteroidota > Bacteroidia > Bacteroidales > UBA7960 > PUPG01. The sequence goes on from PWNY01000349.1 coordinate 2,507, forward strand.
GCATCAAGCTTCGGACCAAGGATATCTGAAGTGGAGGCTGCAGGCCTCGGACAAAGATATGACCGGTGGTCATATTTCAATACCGGGTATACAGCCGAAAACAGTTTTGACATTACAGGTGGCAGTGACAGGGTAGCTTATTTTGGGGCAATAAACCACACTGCACAACAGGGCATACTCTCACCGATTAAAATGGACAGGACTTCCTTTACCACAAACTTTGATATAGAACTTACAGACAGGCTTTCAGCCAGCATTGGAATGAATTATACCAGGACGATCAACGACAGGCTCGTTGAGGGGTGGGACTCAAGGAGCTCATTTATGAACTCTCTTCTCTCTGCACCATGGACATGGAATCCCGAACCCATATTTGATGCTGACGGCAACCACCGCATTTACAGGGGTTCAGGCAGGAACAACTTCCTTTGGGTTGAAGAATATACTCTTAACAGCTATGAAAGGAACCGCTTTTTGCCCAATTTCGGCATAGAGTTTGAGATAATGGACGGACTGACCATCTCTAACCAGGCAGGCGTTGACTATTACCACCAGCGCCATCACAGGTATGTTGATCTTGGAAGCATTGCATTCGGTTCAACAACTGGTGTATTTGACCAGTCAAATACCGAGTTCGTTCACTTTAACAACGACCTGGTACTTGAATACAAAACTTCCTTTATGGACGGGGACCTCAGGACGGATTTCATGGTAGGGCATAACATCCAGGCAACCCGCCAGCTGTCTGAAGGGATTAACGGTACCGACTACCAGATAATGAGCTGGTATAATATTTCCAACGCCCAGACGCGCAATCCATGGAGCAATATATACCAGCAAAGGTCGGTTAGTGCATTTGGCCAGGCTATTATCTCTTTCAGGGACTATTTGTATTACACCTTTACCGGGCGTAACGACTGGTCTTCAACACTACCAATGCATAATAACTCTTACTTTTACGCTTCCCACAGCCTTGGATTTATTTTCACTGAGCTATGGGAAACAGACTTTCTGGACTGGGGTAAGTTAAATGCCTCATATGCAACAGTAGGTAACGATGCAGGTGCATACCTGATTCATACCAGGTTCTTTACTGCAAATGCTTCCGGAGGTGCAGGAGTTCCTTCGATGAGATTCCCATACCAGGGAGTGGGCAGCTTTTTACAGGGAACAGCCGCTGGTAATCCCGACCTGGTGGCTGAAACCACCACAGAAATTGAGCTGGGTTTCGAACTGAGGGCACTTAACGACAGGCTGGGGCTTGAAGCTGCCGTATACAGGAGGGTCGGTAAAGACCAGATTCTGCCTGCCAACCTTCCGCTCTCTTCAGGATACAGTTCTGCACTTCTCAATGTCGGACAAATAACAAACAGGGGAATTGAGGTGATGCTTACAGGCCGCCCCATACAATACAGCAACTTTCGCTGGGATATGGCCTTTAACATTTATGCAAACCGCTCAAATGTTGACAGGATAGCAGATGATGTTCCTTCAATTAATCTTGGTGGAAACACTTCAATAGTTGAAGGTGAGCCTTATGCAGTATTCAGGGGATCTGCATATGTAAGGGATGATGACGGTAACAGGATAGTGGTTGATGATCCCGACAACCCCCGTCATGGATATTACCATATTGATTACGGTCAGAACATACTTGGAAAGAATGAACCGGACTATGCAGGGGGTATGCGGAACACCATACAGTACAGGAACTTCGCTTTATCAGCCTTTTTTGATTTCAGGGTCGGATCATCTATTTCAAACGGAACAGATTACTACCTTATGTGGTATGGTCTGGCTGCAAAGCAGGAAGACAGGCCAGAGGATAATATTTTGATACATGAAGGGATGAAAGGCTACCTGGATGAGAACAACAATATGGTTATAACCGGTGTAAATGATATTCCGTCGGAGTACCAGAGAGGATATCAGTGGTATTACAGCTTCGTGACCGAAGAGGCAATCCAAAGGGCTGATTTTATTAAGCTAAGGGAGGTATCAGTAGGGTATACGCTTCCTGCCAATCTATTGCATGATATCAGGTGGCTTGACAATGTAAGTATCAATCTTAGCGGACGTAATCTCTGGAGGCGGTTTCACAGTGAGTTTTCTGGTGCCGACCCCGAATCAAACCAACTTGGGGCTTCAAACGCACAGGGCTGGTTCACTTACGAAATGCCAGCCACCAGAACCTACTCGATTGGCATAACCATGAACCTTAGGTAAAAAACATTTTAGAACAAATTAAAACAAACAAAATATGAAAACTTTAATCAAATCAGTTTTTATACTTGGGGTCTTTGGTCTGTTATTTGCGTCCTGTGAGGATTTCCTTGACATAAACGAAGACCCGGATACACCTTCTTCGGAAGAGGTCACAGAAGAGGTTTACCTGCCCGGAGTACTTGGACGGTGGGCCTATAACGGCATATCACTGTTATCAATTGACGTTATGTACATGAATGCTCAGATAACAAGGGAAGGAGCGGCAGTTGGAGGAGGGATGTGGGGAAATTACCTGACTCCAGCAAATGCCGGTAATCCATGGAACCTCTATACTAACCTTCTGAAACACTCAACTTTTCTGCATGATATGGCGAGTGATAACGGTAACAGGCACTACCAGGGAATCGCCGGCATAATTTCAGCCTGGAGCCTTGCTACTATCACTGATCACTATGGTAGCATACCATGTGAAGAGGCCATCATGTTCCCTGAAATAACACAGCCCAGGTTTGATTCTCAGGAGGTGGTATATAACAAGGTCTTTGAGCTCCTTGATGATGCTATTACACACCTCGGGGCATCTGCGGCCGGGCAGGACAGGCTGCCAGGAAATGACGACCTTGTGTTTTCAGGTGACATTGATAAATGGATAAGGCTTGCATACTCACTCAAGGCAAGGTACAATATGAGGCTGTCGTATGCTCCGGGGAAGTCTGCCACAGCACAGGCTGACCTTGTCCTGAACGCACTCTCGAGTGGCATGAGATCATCAGAGGATGATGCTGTTTTCAGGCATTACAGCGGCACAGGTTTCCAGAGCGGTTTTTACGAGTTCGGCAAAAACTGGACCGATGTCATGGCTCTGACCCCGTCAATATTTATCGTTGAGACAATCCTTGAGATGAATGATCCAAGGGTTCCGGTTTACTTTACCCTGGATGCGCATGGTGAATACAGTGGCTGGGTATCCGGACGGTTGTTCGAGCCGGCAAACCATCCGAGCAGGATAAGTGATGATTTTGTAGACCCCACATATCCGGAAACATTCATGAATTATGTGGAATGCAAAATGCTTGAAGCAGAAGCATATGCCCTTAAATCTATGTTTGATGAAGCCGAACAGGCATACAATCAGGCAGTAATTGCTGATATGGAAGGTCTGGGAATTGAAGAGGCCTCAATTACACAGTACCTTGACCAATTCACATTCCCCGGCAATGTGGAAGAGGCACAGGAGATGATAATACTGCAGAAGTATATCAGCAACTATATTACAAATTTCGAGATGCACTTCGATTTTATCAGGACTGGGTACCCGGTCATAAATTTCGCTGAAAATATCGAGGGAGCTGAATCAGCAACCACGGTACCAAGGCGCTTCCCTTACCCCACCGCGGAGAAGGATAGAAATCCAAACACTCCGGACAATACATTTAATCCAATAACCACAAAGGTGTGGTGGGATAACAAATAGGAAAAGCTCTTTAAGGGAATATACCCGGGACAGGAAGTTTAAAAAACCCCTGTCCCGGTTTTTTTAAAATGTAAATGCTGCATCTCCTCCAACAACAGGAATGGTAATGGAGGTATTGTCCAAATCGACAGTGATCACGGTGCCCGGATCGGGCCAGAGCGTAAAATCGCGGTCACTTGAAAAAATCATAAAGCCAATTTGCTGGCCCTCCGGTATTACCTGGTCAGTGGGCTCCAGTTCAAACACTACCTCATAGAATTCTCCCGGCACCAGCGGTTCATTGTTTGTCAATGAATTGCGGTTACGGGGATCCGCCCATCCCCTGGTAATTATGTTATCTGTCAACCTTGCCCTGGGAGAATCATTCCATGGAAGTGAAACAAGCCATACCGAAAGATTTGCAGCATCCTTGCTGCTGGCCATACTGATCCTTGCAACCGGCTCTCCGGATATATGAACATCCTGTTGAAGCTCTCCGGTAACATATATAAGCCTGTGCTCAGTCCATTCTGCCCTGGCAAGTGATGACCCGCAAAATGAGAAGTTGTCTATGAGGCTTTCTGAGTCTGCGTTACCAGTTCTCTGCAAAGAGAGTGAACCCCTTTTGGGGGCACCGGCTCCCGGATATAGCTCAACAGGTGCTGCTTCCGGATTTGGAAAATCCTCATAGGGCAAAGGTTCAAGCCTGTCATCACCTTCACGTACTATCCAGGCAGCAGGATCTTCCTCAACATTGTTCTCAATGCCATAAAGATAGCGGGCAAACCATTTGTTCAACATCTCAAAGGGTGGAGCTCCGCCGTGCCCACCCTGGTGATAGTACATCTGCAGGGGCACATCCATTTCCTTGAGAGCCTCGTTGATCCTGTAACTGTGACTGGGCATTACGTTCCAGTCGTTAAACGCATGTGCCATAAGCACAGCCGCCCTCAGCGGTTCGATCTGGTTAAGTAAATCCCTTTTTGCCCAGAAGTCATTATAGTCACCTGTTATTCTGTCCATACCCTGTAACATCTCCGTATCCCTTACCACCCGGTTGCAATACTCTCTCCTGTCCGGGTTGGAATGTACAAAGTCATACAGAAAATCTATATCCTCACCAAGGTATCCGTAAGGATGTACAATGAGACCGTTGGCCCTGAAGTAATGATAATAGGATGTGTTGGGCGCGATCGGGACTATTGCCTCCAGCCCTTCAACCCCGGTTGTTGCTGCAGCCAGTGCCAGGGTGCCCCCGTAGGAGGTACCTATCATCCCTACCTTGCCGGTGGTCCAGTATGCCTCAACCTCTTCGTAACCATCCGGGGTAGTATATGCCTTTGCCCTCCCATTAAGCCAGTCAATAACTGCTTTCGGGGCCCGTGCTTCAATATCCGTACCAATGGTTGGGCAACCCTGTGAGTAGCCGGTACCGGGGGCAGAAGAGTGAACAACAATGTATCCGTGAGGGATCCAGTCATTTATCAGTGAATTGGAAATTACAGGCCTTTCGAGCCTCCTCTCAATTGGCGGAAAATGGTTCCGTGGTGGTGGTTCTGTATACAGCTCATGGCGAACATCCCAGAAATACTCTCTATCAGTTCTGCCCACTCCGGCATAATAGGGACTGGATTGATATATAACCGGAAGTTTAAGCCCCTCTTCCGTTTGCGGGGGACGGGTCACCGAAACATGCATGCGGTCAGGCCTGCCGTCACCATCAGAGTCAAAGCTTGTTTCAACCCACATATCCTCCCTTATCCAGGTGTCTGGGTCAGAAAAGGCCTCCACCTCAACAGTGAGGCCGTCCTCAAATACAGGGCCTGTTTCCAATACCTGTTGGTAATTCTCCGGGAGGGAATAAGCAATTTGGCAATGCAGTAAAAGGAGCATAATTAGCATAAGGCCGGTTTTTCCAAAATATCTTTCCATCATTTCAATGTTTTGAAGTGTGATTAATTAATTATTCTCTTAATTATAGACACCGTTTATCTTATTAAAGAACCCTGCCAACAGGATACAGATTTGAAGATGTCTCAATTTCGGGATGAGGCAAACTGTCATATATAAACTGCAGCTGGGCAAGCGGGTCACCGGCAAAGTCACTGTCCACGGATAATCTTTCATTAAACTTCTCCCTGAGTTCACGGTCCTGATCAAGCAATTCCATTGCTTTCGATTCAAAGGCGTACAGGGAGAACCATTCGCCACTTTCAAACGCAGATGTAAACAATCCCCACCTCAAAAATGAAACCGGTGACCGGGCTTCAAGCATATTTACAATGTATTTATTGCTTCTCTGGTTTACCCATATAATTGCATCGCCCTTATAAAACTGCCTTTTGCCGACCATTACAGATGTTTCGATCTCAATTACAGGATGCCTTCCCTGATTTGAGACAGGGGAAGTAGTATAGGAAGAGATATAGGTTATCTCTGATTCTATAACACTGTCGTTTTCAAGGTATTCCACCTCAACACCATTTAGTTTCATCCTCTCTGTGATATCGCTCCATGCAGCAGGAATGATGTAAGCTTCAGGTGCTTCGATCTCAATAACCGGTGTGAATATATCATAAAAGGGAATGCTGTCTTCCCAAACCCTTTCGTAATCATACTCCCTCAGTACCCTGCCGGTGATCGCACCTGTTTTTTCAACAGTCTCATATCCCTTGAAATGCACTTTTTTGCTCTCGGTGTAATCCACCTCCCAGTCAAGTACAAAAAAGCGGGATTTGGTGGTGTTTAACCTGGCATTGTCCCTTAACCCCCTTATGGTATTATTGTTTTCCGATGTATATTCATGCAGGAAACGCAGGAATTCAACCGTTGACCTTACCCTTTCATGATATGGTTTATACACGAGGGTTTCCGTAATAAATGAAAATGTATCGAACAATGCTGCATAGCCGCTTGAGTAATTGGGATAATCGTTAAACGCAAGAATCCCATCCCTTGCATCCTGCCTGTTTAACAGGTGCAGATACGGAACCATTCCCAATGGCGTATCGTTGTTCATGCGTTCATAGAGCCATGGCAGCATCTGATTCCTGAAATAAGCACCCATTTCGTCCGGCAGGCGCTGGTGCATAGTAGGGATAAGTGTCATAACGGCTTTATGGTCCATGCCGTTTGTTGTGTGTGTGTCAACAAAGATGTCGGGGTCCAGGTAATGAAATATCCTGGCAAATGACCTTGAATTTTTTGAGTCCTGTTTTACAAAATCACGGTTCAGGTCAAGATTACGGGCATTCCTTCTGGCTCCCTTGAGCTCCGGCCCGTCCTGGTTCATCCTGTGAAAAGGACTGCTGTTTAGCAATCCTCCCACATTATATACAGGTATTATTGCTATTACGGTATTGTCAAGAAATCCTTCAATTCCACCCCTGTTCTCCAACAGGTCAATAACGTATTGCATACTGGCATCGATACCCACCGGTTCACCTGCATGTATACCATTATTTATAAGGATTATACTTTTCCCCTTTGCCCTTATAGAGAGCGGATCAAAATCACCGTCAGCCGAGATCATAAACAGGTGTAATGGCCTGCCTGAATCTGTATGACCCATCTCAAAAAGGGCAGCTTCATCATAATAGTCAGCCAGCCTTTTGTATTTATCTATAGCCTGGGTATGTTTCAGGCTCCTGTTGTCCTCATAGAAAAGCCTGATTTCTGGTTTTTGCTGCTGGCTGCATGATGATACTGCAAAAGCAAAAAACAGAAATAACAGCTCCCGTTTAAAGATCATTGCCTTCATATCGATGAAAAATGTACTTTCCCAGGTATCTTTAATAACCAAAAGGGCTTCCTGCCCGGATCAAATTACCGGACAGGAAGACCTATGTAATATAACTGTCAATTACAACTGACTTACCTTGTAACCTCCATAACAGCAACCTTCCTGACAGCCTGGTCGTTCTCGGAAACTACCGTAAGAATAATGTCTGCACGCTCCGAGGCATCAGCGCCCTTTTTAATATATACGGGTATCACAGCCTCTCCACCGGTATCTGCTGTGACAAGCTCATTCAGTAAATGAGCCTCCCATCCTTCACCCTGTGCATTGACTGCAAGGCGGTATATATCATTGTCAAGGAACTCCCCAACATCCCCGGAAGGATGTATGTCAGCACCGAATACTGCTGCTGCATCTTCATTCTTTAACCTGAACTCCACTTTTTCCACATCTCTGCTAATCCTTCCATCATCCGGAGCAAGCAAGCTGAAGTCCCTCTGCCTGCCACCGTCACCGTCAAGGGATCTCACCCCGAGAGTATAGGAGAGGATATCATCCTCATTACGCTGTAAGTCAATTATGTAAAAATGCAAACGGTTTGGCTCATCAATATATTCAAATTCACTTCCTGAATTCAGGCCTGCATGGAAAAGGGCATTATTCAGCTGGCGGTAATCGGCAATGGTTCTCATTACAGGAGTACCGTCAGGACGCCTGAAATCTATCATATTCATGTCACCAGGGTTTGCATCTATCACCCAGTTAAAAAGGTTAAAGGAGTTTGGCCCTCCGGCGTGTCCTTCCTCATCCTTGTTCATGGCAAGCAATACACCATTGTCGGGACAGAAAGAGTCATAACCGATCCTCTGTACGACTTCCATTGAGTAAAAGTTATAGGTAGGTACACCAGGAGATAGCGGATCAACTGCAGGATCGGTTGGTGGTGTCCTGTCGTGTGGCTCCTCCCCGTCAAGCCGTACAATAAGTCCCGCAAATGTGGATGGAAGTGGTTCCACTGCACGGGCTGTTACCTTTGCAACAGCACTTCCTGTCTCTGCAAGACCGTCCCTGCTAAGGCTTATAACATCTTGTTCAGTGAGAAAATCAATTTCAAGGCGGTTGCGGAGCATGAGCCCTGCCGGCATAGCGGCTCCTGCAATCGGCGGAACCACCCATCTCATGTGAGGTCCGCCCGGGCCGTTGAACGAACCCCTGTCCATCATGTCCCAGGGACCGGAACCCACCCTGCGGTAAGGTTCTACATAAGGGTTGTTGTTATTGTCACCAATGCGGAACTCCAGATGGGCGATCTCATGTGTAATAGTCCCTGAGTTTTCACCCTGCCTCATTGAGGATAGTCCCCACTGCATCTGTGCAGCCTTCCATGAGGTCCATTCAGTATACCTGGTGGGGGCCCATCTTGGTTTATCCGGGTTTGGGTTCCCCCACTCCGCCGGAATATCATCCTTGGTCTGGAATTTCATTTCACCGAACTCCTGCCACACTCCGGTTTCATCATAACCGGCATATATCCGGAGTATTGCATCGTACTGGTCCCTTATATCACCCACATCAGCGATCCACAGCGAATCGACATCCGGTTCCATCCTGTAGTTAACAACACTGCCGTCAGGGGTGTAAGCATTCTGGCCCCACTCACTCAGACCGTATTTCCAAAGTTCCCTGGGCATGCGGTAAGGACCGTATGGTTCAAGGACCGTTACACCGAACTTACCCCTTGACTGTTCCATCCAGTAGCCGTTGATTGTCTGAAAGTTATTAACTTCACTTGGCTTGAGAAAGAAGTCGGAGAAAAACTGGGGAATATCATCCCTGTCAACCGGATCTATCTGCGGGTTGCCAAACAGATCAGAGTGCTTTGGTTTGGTCATTACAAACGGCTGATCAGGAAAGTCAACAGCAACCAGTGCTATCCGGAATTCCCTTTCAGGTTTTAAAGAGGGGTCCGCCCAGTTCTTACCGGGTATTGGGCGATAGTCATCCCAGGTCATATCATCCTGGTCCTGTACGATTTGGGGATCTATGGGGCCTGGAATTTCATCAACCCTGTCCTGCTTGCAGGAAAACATGGCTATGGCCAGTAGGATCACCCCAAAATTCATAAAGATTCTTTTGCTGATCATTGTGATAAAAGTTTTAAAATCGATTTAAATCTATTGAATTACTATTCTTTCTGTGTGGTCAGTACCATCGCCCTTTATACTTATCAGGAAAATACCCGAACGACCTCCAAGATCAGACTTGTTCAGTACCTTTCTGTTGCTGAAGTAACCCTGGTATATGGTCCGTCCGGTAACATCCTGCACACTTATCCTCACCTCCTTTTCAGTATTGACCTCAATATTGAAATAGTCCCTTGCAGGATTTGGGTATATACTGACACCTGATATTTCGGTATCTTTGATCCCAACAGTACTCAGGTCAACGTCAAGACCGTCGCTGCGTCCGGACAGATTGCCCCTTCTGTCAATAGCCTGTACCACAAAGGTATAGGAAGAGCCTTCAGAAAGTCCTTCAGCAGTATAGTAGTTAGTTTCGGCAACATCCATAAAATGAAGCGTATTTCCTGTCCTTCTGAATATATAATACTCAATTCCTTCTGGATCCGGACCTTCAGATGCTTCCCAGTAAAATGAAACCGAAGTGGATGTCATCTCATCAATGGCGAGCCCAAAAGGATCGGTTGGCCTCTGGCCAAGCGGATATATATACTCCTCCCATGCGGGATTAAGGTCCTGGTTTCGTTCATGCAATATATCACCGTCGGTTTCATGCAAAAGTACTACATCCATATAGGTCCCCGATGAGTAGGTGCCTCCTCCCCTGTCAGCATCTCCTCCAATAATTGCGGTACCCGAAAGGGTTCCGTTCTGGAGGAAGGCAAGGTCACGGGTTACGGCATTGCCAGAGAGGTTCATGCCAAATAAAATGGAGCTTCCTGTTGCCACGGCATTTTCCGCTACGGTTGTATTCCATATATAGGCTGTTTTTTCAACAATTGCATTACCGGATACTGTTGAACTGCCTGTTACCCTTGCATGTCCGCTGATTGTGGCACTTCCCTCAACAACAGAGTTGTTCGTAACCACTGCATAATCAAGGATCCTTGCATTATCTCTCACCACAGCACTACCAAGTACCTGTGCGTTGGGACCTACATATGCACCAGAGCTAACCGACGCGGTTGATGCTACCCATCCACCGCCGTTCGGATGAGGTGCACCTGCACCCTCTTCTGCCTGGCTGTTGTATCCCGGCTTATGGCCATGCGGTAGTGCGCCTTCAAACTCAACAACGTATGGGTACCTGTATATCCTGGCGTAACCTATCTCCCATGTGTAAGGCTGCCCCGGTTGGTGGCCGTAATTGTGATGTTCCTTAGGGGCTCCTGTTACCACAAGGTAGATCTCTTCATCCTCCGGCTGAAGGTTAAATGTTGTCTGCTGGTCCTGCTCTGTGTATAAATCACTGTATCTTGCATTACCATCGGCATCAACGGCAACAAAACCATAGCGGGAACCTGCACCGCCGGAAGGCTCGTTTTCAAGCCCCCTGAAATTTACACTTATCTGTCCGGCACCTTCATCAGGATAAAGCGGAATTACATTATAACCATAATCCGCAGGGGCAAGGTATTCAGGAACAATAAACTTGCCGGGCTCCCCTTCAAGGCTGTCAAGTACAGTATAAAGCCTGGCCTTTCTTCTTTCAGGAAGGCTGTTCTGTGCTTCCTGGGTGGCTTCCTGCATAAAGGTGTCCCAGGTTACGTTTCTCATGGCACTGTGCAGGAAATCATCGTTAAGATCGTCCTGCGAATAACTTAGCACCTTATCACGCAATGAAGTCAGTGGGTGATCAACCTGACGGTCGGCTTTGTACCAAATGTCATTAACAGCCTGGAATCCATACTCTTCTGCCACATGGTCAAGAAATGGGGTATTCTGGTAATACCTTCGGATAGTACTGTAATGCATCATGTGCGTGAGAAGGTAGCGCTCAATTTGGTGACCCCTTTCCTTAAGATAGACCGATCTCATCCATTCGGTATGTGACTCCCAGAAAAATCCGGCATAAGGTGCATGCAGGCCATGGCCCGGGTTATCAATCCTTACAAGCCCCTGGGCGGCGTGACCTATCTCATGAACTATTACACCAGGTCCCCGGGTCGCGCCAGGATGGATCCAAACACCACCCGTAGCCTCATCGACAGGGCCCCCGAAAGCCCACCCGGTAAAGAGGGTGGACCAGGTTTCGTTCATTACGATCTCTATTTTGTACCTGGAGGTATTCTGTCCATCCGGGTTAATAAAGC
>PWNY01000425.1 GCA_003557805.1 Bacteroidales bacterium
CCTGGGTCGGGCTGTTTACCCTGTGGACGTTCGGAACCCCCGGGATAACAAGCCACCATTACGATATGAAACTCTACCCGGGGCACGTGGAAACTCTTGTTGCAACAGCCGACAGGATGGATGCAGAACCTGACCCGGCATGGGAAAGGCGGCTTCCGGCCATACGCGAGGATCTTGATATGTACCAGGAAGCTGTTGCAGAAGGGGCCGAAGAGGTAGTGGCCTCCATGAGGGTAGTGAGGTTTTTCCAGCAGCATGCAGATAAAATTGATCTGCCTGAAAATGAAAGGGCAAGGCTGCTGCATATTGACAGGGAGTACAATACCGGGGCCAACTGGGTCGGGGTCTCTTTTGCCGTATATAACGGTTTTGCCGCCCTGATCGCCTTCCTTTTGCCGGTAATCGCAAAGAGGACCAACAGGAGGTATACCCATGCCATGGCACTTCTTATGGGCTCGGCCGGATATCTCAGCATTCTGATCGTTCCCAACCCCAACTGGATAATATTGTCAATGATCGGGGTAGGAGTTGCATGGGCCAGCATACTTGCAATGCCATATGCCATCCTGACCGGTTCATTGCCATCGCATAAAATGGGAACCTATATGGGGCTTTTCAATATATTTATCGTGATGCCGCAGATAGTTGCGGCTTCAGTCCTGGGTTCCTTTATTAGCATAATCGCTCCCGGACAACCCATTTTCGGGCTGGTGTTTGGCGGGATATCACTTGCCATAGCTGCAATAATGATGATAATCGTGGTACACGACCCTGACGAAAAGCTTATAAAAAAGACCATCAGGGCACTAGAAAAAGGCGAACAATAGTGGCTAAAAAGCTGTTTTACCGGGTATACGCAATTTGAACATTTGGAAATCGAAAGGATAATATGGAAAGAAGCAGCGGTATACTACTACACATAACATCACTGCCGGGAAAATACGGGATCGGCACAATGGGCAGGGAGGCCAGGAACTTCATTGACTTTCTCGTTGAATCAGGCCAAAAACTATGGCAGATCCTGCCGCTGGGACATACCGGTTATGGTGATTCTCCATACCAGTGTTTTTCAGCCTTCGCCGGTAATCCGCTTATCATTGACCTTGATAAGCTTTCAGAACAGGGTCTGCTAAAACCCGGGGATCTCCCTTCAGGCGAGGATTTCCCGGAAAACGCCGTGGATTACGGGAAGGTGTTTGAATACAAGTACGCACTTCTTGAGAAGGCCTGGCAAAACTTCCTTGGATCAACCGGCCAGGGGTTCAAACAGCAATACGACACCTTTTGCACAGGAAACCACTGGTGGCTCGATGACTATGCATTTTTCATGGCCCTTAAGATTGACCACGGAGGAAAAGCATGGACACAGTGGGAAGAGGGCATAAAAATGCGCAAGCCAGATGCAGTTGCATCCTTTAAGGAGAAGCTGGCAGGGAAGATCGATTTCTACCGTTTTCTTCAGTTTATATTCTATCACCAGTGGCTCGAACTTAAATCTTACGCCAACGTAAACAACATCAAGATTATAGGAGACCTGCCACTTTACGTTGCATTTGACAGTGCCGATGCATGGGCAAACCCCGAGATATTTGATTTTGACAAGACCCTTACCCCCAGGACCGTGGCAGGTGTGCCACCGGATTATTTCAGTGAGACCGGACAGCTTTGGGGCAACCCGATTTACGACTGGAATTACCTTGAAGAACATGGATTCAGGTGGTGGATCGAAAGGATAAAGGCAAACTTCCTGCTGTATGACATACTGCGCATTGACCACTTCCGGGGTCTGGCAGCCTACTGGTCTATCCCTTATGGTGAGAAGACCGCGATAAATGGCGAGTGGATCAAGGTTCCCGGCAGGGAGATGTTGCGTGCCGTATACGACAGCCTGGGTGAAAAACCGATAATTGCCGAGAACCTTGGAGTTATCACACCCGATGTTGAGCAGCTCCGGGAGGAGTTCAACATGCCTGGTATGAAGATACTGCAGTTCGCTTTTGATTCAGGAGAGGACAACGACTTCATCCCGCACACCTATGAGAAGAACAGCGTTGTCTATACCGGCACCCACGACAATAACACCACTGTGGGCTGGTTCAGGCACAGCCCGGAAAAGGACAAGCAGCTTATGCGTGAATATTTCTGCCTGGATGAAAAGGACCCTGCATGGTCCTTCATACGCCTTGCCTGGTCGACAGTGTCAAATATCGCGGTAGCACCGATGCAGGATATACTTAGGCTTGATGAAGAGGCAAGGATGAACTTTCCCGGCAAGTCTCCGGGTTACTGGAAGTGGAGATACAGCTCCAAAATGCTAACTGCTGATCATGCTGCTGAACTTAAAAAGATAACCCGTATTTACGGCAGGCTTTAAGCCCTTTTGTTTACCTGTTATTTAACAACATAAAGTCAAATGAAGCAAGTTGATGTTCTCCAAAAAGCTATTGAAAAACTCAATAACTTCACATACAAGAAACACCTGCTGGTGGGTTTTGATGGTTTCGTGGACGAGATAATCCATGTTGTCAACAAACGAAAGAACAAGGATGAGTATGAACGTATCCGCGACATAACTGGCTTTTCTGAAAGAATAGCATCAGTTGCGGGCCTGAGTGCTAATATAGAGCTGGTACCAATCCAGACAAAGCTTGGCGGTAACGGACCGATTATGGCCAACAGCATTATTGCCCAGGGCCAGGATGTTACTTATATCGGTGCGATAGGGAATCCATATATTGACCCTGTTTTCAAGCCTTTTGCCGACAGCTGCCGCAGGGTAATTTCCCTGACTGATCCTGGTCACACTGATGCCCTGGAGTTCTACGACGGCAAGATTATGCTTGGGAAAATGAACAACCTTGTAGATGTCAATATTGATAACCTGCTGGAAGAATCGGGTAAGGAGGAGCTTGAAAAGATACTGTCGGAAGTTGACATGGTTGCATTCACCAACTGGACAATGCTTGCCAACCTTAACGGCATTATAGAGTATTTCGGGGAGCTGATGGAAAACATGGACAACCGGCCATCGGTATTTATCGACCTTGCCGACCCCAAGAAAAGGACAAATGAGGATATTGAGAAGGTTCTCGAACTGATATCAGACCTTCCTACCGATACCATACTGGGCATGAACATGAGCGAATCCGGTATTATATCCGAAGTACTTGGCATAAAGGCTAAAGATGCAAGGGGAAGGGCGGAAGGTATCCGGAAACAAATGGGTATCAGCTGCGTAGTCATCCATCCTGTAAACGGCGCGGCGGTTTCCCATGAGAAGGAGACATTGTGGGTTGAAGGTCCATACACAGAAGAACCCAGGCTCACAACAGGGGCCGGGGACAACTTCAATGCGGGGTTCTGCAATGCCTGGCTGGGGGGATTTGAGCCCGGGGAGTGCCTTATTGCCGGGGTATGCACTTCAGGCTTCTATGTTCGTAATGCCAGGTCCCCGGCACGTGATGAACTTCTTGGGTTTATGAACCAGTGGCACGCATCGGGCTGCGGGGATATCTGATTTCCCAGTAAAAAAAGCGTTCATAATCGCATAAACAGTGTACGCTTGCGAACACTTTTTCATGGCTTTTTAATTTATTCGTTTTTGTATCTCACTGCTCTTAAGGGGTTTATGTTTTCTGGCACGTCTTTGGATATCTGTTAAGTGAACGAGAAAACAAAAAAATAAAAAAATAAAAACCCTCTGAGTCATGAAAACAAGAATCTTTATCA
>PWNY01000133.1 GCA_003557805.1 Bacteroidales bacterium
CAGTGGCGGGCTTACACCCTCGATACCCGTTAGCCTGCCCAAATATGCGAGTTCATCGCCGACACGGCGGTCAACGAAGTTCCAGCTGGAGGTCTCCCTTTTGCGCCTGATCTCCCTCCAGAAATTTATGCCCCATGACTGGACCTCTCCGTTGGGAAACCGCAGTGCGGAATAGGGGATCTTCATCTCAACGCTCCAGCCGTCATCGCTTGTACTCACTTCGCTAACCCAAACTGCATCCCAGTTAAGGTCGCCGTGCCTGCCCGGTCCGGCGAGGTTTGCATCGGTCTGTACACCGGAGGCGGACACCTGGAAGCGAAAACCGTTTATACCATCATCAAAGGGGTTTATGTCGACATAGAACCTGTCGGCATTCAGGTCGTTGCCGGAGTTACGAAGGCCCATTTCGCGTAGTATGCTGTCAGGGGAGGGATCATACATCATCGCAGATATGTAGAGGGCCTCGTCATCATAAAGTACCCTTACCTGCGTATCGTAAGAGGCCGGCCTGTCATTACGCGGCTCGTACTGGAAAAAGCTGGCTGCAACGGGTGCAGACTGCCAAAGCGGGTCCTGTATGGTGCCATCAATAACAGGCGGGGCCGGGGTCCTTGCCGCCGATATTTCCCTGCGATCGCCACCCGAGGCATAGCCAAGTGCTGTACAAAATATAAGGTTGAAAAATAATATATTGCGAAGAAATGCCTTTCCAGGTAACATCAAGAGGTATAGTTATTCGGTTTTCTGTAAAAAATCAGTGGCGAAGATAATAAAAAGCTGTGTTGTCCCGCACCGGCCTTTTATATTTTAATTATATTTGGTGTTACACCTGCTGCAGGATAAATTCTGCCATATAGCGGCATAAATCTGCTGTAAAATGCAAGGATCCGGATACAGACACCCTGCCCTGGCATTTCTTTCCGGGCTCTTTTTACTTGCGCTTTTATTCCCCCCTGGCGCCCTGCATTGTTTTGCAATGGATTCTGATCCTGAAAATGGGGTAGTGGTTATAACGGAAGATGCACAAGATGTGACCCATGACTCGGCCACACTAGCAGGGGAGCTCAGGCTGGATGCCGGTGAGGAGGTGTTTGAATATGGTTTTTACTGGAGTACAGATACCGATCCTGTAAATACCGGTATAGAAGTAATCGCAGGTTATTATAATGACTATAGCCCGCATGGTTATAACTATTTGCTTGAAGGTCTTGACCCCGATACTGAGTACTATTACGTTGCATATGCCCTAAACCTTGAAGGTTATCATTTTGGTGATGTATTATCATTTATGACCCTTCCCGCCCAACCTGTTGTTCAAACCCTTGAAGCAACCGGTATCACTTCAAACTCTGCATTTGCACATGGGGAGATTGTTTCCGCGGGAGGTACAGATATTACTGCCCGTGGTGTCTTCTGGGGGGATAATCCTGAACCTAAAATAAACGGAACAAGGCTGGATAACGGGCAGGGGGGCACGGGCAGTTTTCAACTCCTGCTGGAAGAACTTGACCCAAACAGCGATTACTACTATGCTGCCTTTGCTGAAACTGCCGAAGGTGAAATATATTTTGACGGTATTACAGAGTTCACTACCCTTGCTGAACTTCCCTTGGTCAATACCATGCCGGCCCAGTCGGTTACTTCTGCTTCTGCAACTCTTAGGGGTGATGTATTCTATGACGGGGGTGCAGAGATATCTGATATGGGAGTGGTGTGGGCGACATCACCTGACCCTGTTTCCGATGGGCAACAGTTATCTGCAGGTCCGGGCGGCGGATACTTTGAGCTTGATCTTGACGGGTTTCAGCCGCAGACCCTCTATTATTTTGCTGCATATGCAGTGAACCAGGCAGGAACTTCATACGGGAACATCCTTGACTTTGAAACCGCTGAGCCTGATCCGGAGCCGGAGGTCTTTGTCCCTAACGCCTTTGCCCCTTCAGGCCTGGAAAAAAACAGGGAGTTTTTGCCCCGCTTTAACCTGCCGCCTGTAATGTTTTCAATGACCATAATTAACCGCTGGGGCGGTGAGGTATTCAAGAGCAATGACCCGGAGCTTGGCTGGGATGGCAGGGTTGATGGCAGGGATGCTCCTGCGGGTACTTATATATACAGGGTTGATTACAGGTTTGCAAACGGGGAGCAGGGACAGCTTACCGGGGTTGTTACCCTTGTCCGATAACCTGAAAAGCATGAAAAGAGCAAATAAATACCTGTGTTTAATGTTTTCTGCCCTTTTGTCGCTGGCGGCCCACTTCAGTTTTGCCCAGGATGCCATATTCTCCCAGTTCTATGCCGCATCTTTATACCTTAACCCGGCATTTGCTGGAACTTCCGATGGTTCGACAAGGATAACCCTTAATTACAGGAACAACCCGCTGCCTGATGCCAGGGGATTTTCAGCGATGTTTGCTTCAGTTGATGCATTTGTTCCGGCAATATACGGCGGGATAGGTGTTGTCGCGGTAAGTGATAACCAGGGTGATTTGTTTACCAATAATCATATCTCTGCTGTTTACTCATACCATTTGAGGCTTGACAGGGAGCTGTACATGAACTTCGGGGCCCAGGCAGGTTATTACCGGCAGGAGTTGAACTGGAACAGGCTGGAATTTAACGACCCGGGACAGCAACCCCCGGAACAGCTGCTCCGGGAGGATGTTGATTTTTCTGCAGGCCTGCTGGTATACAATGAGAATTTTTACGGGGGGATTTCGGCCCACCACCTTAACCAGCCTAAAACAAGTGCATTCGGAGACGAGAGGCTGCCCCTGAAGCTGACAGGACATTTGGGGATGACTATAGAACCTGCCAGCAGGCGCAGGGCAGGCACCCTTATGTTTGATTATATAGTTTCTCCCAACATTATATACCAGCAGCAGGGTGGGTTCAGGCGCGTGAACCTCGGACTGTATGCCGGAATTGAGTCCTTTATAGCCGGGGTATGGTTAAGGCATGACCTCGATAACCCCAGTGCAATGATATTCCTTGCCGGAGTGCGCATGAACAACTACACAATAGGTTACAGTTACGATCACTCCCTGTCAGGGTTTACCGATCTTTTCCACACCTCGCATGAGATCAGTGTAAGATTTGACCTTTACACCTCCAGGCAGAGGTTCAGGGCAAGACCACTTAGGTGTCCCGGTATCTGATCGGTAACTATTTTTCCTGGATGAAGGGTAAGTAAAAAGTGGGATCAGAGTGGAACATCCAGGCCCTTTGGTAATTCACTGGATTCGTGCCAGAATATCACTCTCTCAAGCCGCCTGTCTGAAATATACCTGATGTTTTCGGCGGGCAGTGCCCTTTCCGTGGCCATTTCAGCGACAATAAAACCATTCTCCTTGTGAATGTGCCATATCACCGGGAAATAATCATTGTCGCTCTCTGCAAAACCGGCTATAAAAATTTGACCATCAGCCTGGAAACCTGCCTCCTCGAATATGCATGACGGGCCGCAGAACAGAAGCCTTTCCCTTACGCCCCTCTCCAGGTCTATCAGTGCTGCCTCCATATCAGCCTCGCGACCAGGTGAGAAGAGTTCCCCGTTGTCTCTCTTTTCAAGCACAAGGTGGTAGCTGTCTATATCAATGGCCCTGGTGGAGTCTTCCGAGTATATGTAAAGCGGAGCGTAAAGGTCGCCATCATTAAGGCTGAACTCATGGCTAACCCTGTAAGCCCTGTCAAAAGTGTCTTTTGCGTTGAAATCCCCGGCTGAAAGCTCGTAATAATCCATCCAGTTTTGAAGCCTTTCTGCCGGCTTATCTTCAGGTTCTGCCCTTTTGCAGGCCGGAAGGCAAAGTAACTGAACAGTTATTAATAGTAGTAGGATATGTTTTGTCCGGTTCATTATCGTATGGTTTTCAGTACTGCCATCCCAGCAGGTTGAAAAAGTAAAGTTGAAGGATGCCGCATATCATAATAGCTGTGGCGAAAAGGTAGAATATCCTGCTGAGCCTTTTCAGGTTGGGGGTGTTCCAGATATAGATGCTGCTAATTGCCATTATAAGCAGCAGCGGTATCACTGCCAGCGGTAATATTAGCCCGGTTTTTAATGATGAAGGAACCCCGAACACTATCTCAGTGCCCCCGGCCGACATCATAAGTATTGTGTAGAACAGGATAATAAAGAGGGAGGCCACCCAGGCGGCTGCCTTTGGGAAAAATGGCAGGGGAAGGCGCATCCTGTGCCTTTTGTCATAGTTTCTTCTGGCAAAATAGAGCCAGGGCCAGACTACCAGGATATACAAAGAGGTAAGCATTGTGGCGAGCAGTATAAAGATGTGCAGCCCGGCACTATACACTCCCCCGGCCCTTTCCCAGGCCATTATTGGAAAGTTGCTTATGTAAAACTTTGTTGCCTTTTCGTCAGCCGTCCTCTCAAAGCCAGCATATATGTTTCTGTCTTTTATATAGAAGGTCGTGCTGTCTACTGCACTCATAAGGTGGGTCTCACCGTAAAGGTCTGTAAAGCTCAGCATGTCTCCTTCAACACTTACCTCAAGTGCTGTCATCATACCTATAATTTTAAGGATGTCGGAATGCGGCCTCCGGTTTGGGAGGTATCTGCCGGCAAAACCACCCAGGTATTCTGCACTCAGTGTAACTGATGCTGTGTCCCTTTCTGTAACAGGAAAGTACCTGTCAACCAGGTGATGAAGTATAAGGTTGCAAACGGGTGCTGCATTTTCCCCGCTGAATGACATGAAGACACCTGTGCTGTGATCCGGGAAAAGGGCAAGCATGGAGTGGAACAAAAAGGTATTGCCTCCGTGGCCTATGATCCTGACATGGGCGGGGCTCATATCGATAAAACCGTGCAGTGCAGGGTTCATCTTCTCTGCGTGGAATATGGCGGGTTCCATCATCAGGGAGTAGCTTGCAGAATCCAGCAGGCTGATAGTGTCATGCACAGTGTGGTTTAGCAGGGTCTTCATGAATATTGTCATGTCATCGGCTGTGGAGGAGGCTCCTCCGGCTCCTGTCATGGGAACGACCTCAAACCCCTTCTCAATAAACCTGCCATCCTGGAAAGCATATCCTGAAGCCATGTGCTCCCTCAGGTGGCCGGGCAGGGGCTGGCGGAATGTTGTATGCTCCATGCCCAGGGGAATTAGGATGTTCTCCTCAACGTAGGTCTCAAAGCTGGTGCCGCTTACCTGTTCCACGATATATTGTGCAAGACCGGTGCCGTGATTGCTGTATGCTGCTTCCTCCATCGGGGGCCTTACCCTTTTGGGCATCTGTTCCCTTAAAACCTCCTCTATTCCAGGTACAGGGTCGCCCTCCCTTAAAAACAGCCTGAGCAGTATATCCTCAAAGCCGGGTGTGTGTGACATTAAACTGCGAAGTGTAACAGGTTCCTCGTAGGTCCCCGGCACTGAGAAACCCTCCAGGTAAATGTTTATATCCTCGTCAAGATCCAGTTGTCCCTGTTCTGCCTGCTGGAGCACCGCTATCCAGGTGAAAAGCTTGGATACTGATCCGAGCCGGAAAAGGGTTCTTGCCGCGTCCGTTGGAATTTCAGAGTCTATATCCTGGTATCCATATGCCTTGCGGAATATCACCTCGTTCTCATGGACAACAACCGCTACCCCGCCTGCAGCCCTGTACTCCAGCATGTGGGAGTTAACAAGCCCGTCCATAAAGGCTGAGAGCTCAATTGTATCAAACCTCAGGTCAGGGGGTGTCCTGTCTTCCTGGGAAAACAGGTGCACTGAGAATACGATTAAAATGCCTGTAAGTAAAAGGCGGTAAATGGAATCAGGTCTTTCTTGGATCATTTGGGAGAAATTGGTTTTCAGGGTTAAATATATGAAAGATAAGGTAATCAGAGCTCCACACTGCCGTTTATTTTTTCAAGTATCAGGTAAATCTCGTCAACACATCCGCCGCACATCGTTCCCGCATCTGTATGGTCACCCACCTCTTCAATGGTTTTCAGACCTTTTTCCTTAATTGCCTTTTCAATTACAGCCCTGCTTACATCATTGCAGGTGCATACTATTTCATCTTTTCCGCTCATAGCCCTAATGCTTTTATTAAGAATGTTTTCCCTAAACAATTTTAAATACTGTGTGTTAATATTGGTGGTATTATGAATCTATAAATATATAAAATTATGTTATCAAAAAAAATGTTGAGTATACTCAACGAACAGGTAGCCAAGGAGGTATATGCCTCACATCTGTACCTTGCGATGGCATCATGGGCAGAGGAACAGGGACTTGCAGGAATATCGGAGTGGTTTTACGCACAGTCTGAAGAAGAACGCGAACATATGCTGAAGTTTATCCGGTACATCAACGAAAGGGGAGGACACGCAACAGTACCCGCAGTGGAAAAACCTCCCAGGGAGTTCCCGGGTGTAAGGGAAGCCTTTGATGCATCATTGGAGCATGAAAAAATGGTCTCTGCTGCGATCAATGACATTGTTGAACTCTCGCTTAAGGAGAAGGACTATGCAACCAATAACTGGATACAGTGGTTCGTTGAGGAACAGAGGGAAGAAGAAGACTCTGTGCAGGGCATAATTGACAAGCTTGACCTTCTTGGCAAGCATGGTCTTTATGTATTTGACAGGGATATAATGAGAATGAGGGGAGAGGAATAGGCCCCAAATTATTTTTTACTACTGTCCGGTGCAGAACTTGTGCCGGTACAATCCTCTTTATGCAAGAAATTGTGGACCGGGGAAACAAAGGAAAATGCCGGGGAATTACTCCGGCATTTTTTGTATTTTTAGAGCAGTTCCGTAATGGCTTTGTCACGGTAATATACAGATAGTTTAAATGGCAGAGAAAAAGAAGAAAAAACTGTTGCGCAGGATAATGATACTCTTTTCCCGGCTTATCCTGGGCCTGGTGGCATTACTCGTTCTCATTGCCGTTCTTATACAGTTGCCTGGTGTGCAAACCTGGCTGGCAGGCCAGGCAACCAATTATATATCCTCCCGTACAGGTACGGAAATGAGCATAGACAGGGTGGCTATAGGCCTGCCGGCAAAGCTGGGTATAAGCGGTATATATGCAGGTGACCACAAAGGGGATACTCTTTTGTATGTCCGGAACATTGATATGGATATCCGTCTTCTTGCACTTGCCAGGAGCAGGATCAGTATAGGAAGTGTTGAGGTGGGCGGTGCAAGGTTCAGCATGCTCAGGCAGGAGCCCGATACCCTTTTCAACCTGGATGTTTTATTAAACTCCCTTACGGGCGGAGGCGAAGGCTCCAAAGAGAAGGATGCCGAAGAAAATGAGAACGGGGGTGGCAGCTCCTGGACCTTTGATATAGGCCGTATTGAATTAAGGGAGAGCTCAGTCCGTTTTGCCGATCATTTCAGCGGACTTGAACTGGATGTGCAACTTGGCATTTTTTCTGCCGGTATAAGTAAACTCCTGCCTGAAGAAAATACATTCTTACTCGGAAAAACGGAGATAGGCCGCGGCCATATAAGCTTTGTTCAGAAAAAGGGCAGCAGGGAGCCCGACCCTCCTGATGGGGAGCCCGGAACGATGCCTGTTGTTGGCCTGGAAAACCTGGACATCACTGATGTATACTTCTATTATGGTGGAGATGAAGGAAAACTTGCCGACACCTACATCGGTCAGCTGAATATAAGACCCCGGGTCATTGACCTTGAAGGGATGGAGCTTGATATGGAGTACATTCGTGCCGATGCAGTTGATGCCAGTTTCGGGCAGACAGAGCTTTCGGACATATCGCTGGATATAGGGGACCTGTTTGCATCTGCTGATTCCATATCTCTGAATATTCGCAGCCTTAAGGGAAAACAAGAACAGGGAGCAGAAGTAAGGTCAATGTCCGCAATTATCCAGGCAGGTAAAAACCTGAGCATAGAGGGGCTGCATCTGGAAACCAGGGAAAGCCTGGTTAAAGCAAGCTTTTTGGGCTCCATTCCATTGCTTGATGCTGCAATGCCGCTGCTCGACCCCGGATACAGAATAAGCGCGGCTATCAATGAGGTAATGCTTGGCAGGGATATTGCTTCCCTTCTTCCGGATCTGCAGCAGCTTTTCCCCGTGGCGGAGTCACCAGCAATAAGGTTATCAGGCGGGTTTAGCGGTACTCTGGGAAATCTTGACCTGGACTCGGTTGCAGCTGAAGCACCCGGGGTATTCAAGCTGTCAGTGACCGGGGGGCATATCTCAGGCCTCCCGGATGCAGCGGATCTTTTCCTTGACCTCCCTTCAGTAAGCCTAAGAGGCAACCCAGCCGGTATGCTTTCATATGTTCCTGGCGGGCCATATGATGAAGGCCTGAGCCTTCCGGACAGAATAGAACTGCTGGTCTTTTATTCAGGCGGTATTGACGACTTTGAGGCAAGTACCATCATTGAAACCCCTGACCTGGCCTTAAGGGGTGACTTCACATACAGGGAGGGCGTGGATGATCTGCCCTTATGGACTGCTTATGCGGGTCTTCAGGGAAGCAAACCGCTCTCAGTGCTTGGCATGGATACACTCCTCCGGGATCTTTCTCTTAGGATAGATTCAAGGGGAAGGGGCTTTGATCCCCAGGTCATGGACCTTGATATGGAGCTTATTGTTGACTCGGTACTGTTTAACGGTTATTATTACAGGGATGCTGTGATCACTGCCGGAGCAGGTGACGGTTTAATGGATGTCTCAATAAGCTATGATGATGACAACCTGAAATTTAAGGCAGATAACAGTATCAGGCTTGATGCAGACCACCCCTTCCTTGAGTTTTTATGGGAGCTTGATCACCTTAATGCATTTGAGCTTAACTTCACTGATGAACTGGTAGCATTGCAGACAAGCCTCAGGGGATACGGTGAACTGAAAGAAAATGACTTTCCCGTGGGGGAACTTGAAGTGGGAAGGACTAATGTGCTGCTGGACAGGGAGGTGTTTACACTGGACTCTCTGGTTGTGGTCACTGCGATTGAGGATGGTATATACAGTGGGGATATTGTCTCTCCCATTTTGCGGGCAGCATACAGGGGAAATCTTTCACCTGCCCGGCTGCCGGCAAGCATGTCGACTCATTTTTCTGCCTATATTGAGGAGGAGCCTTCAGATACTTTACCTGATGCAGCATTCTTTGACCTTAAACTGGATGTTTTCCCTTCTCCCTATTTCTTTGAGCTTCTTATACCTGCCATTGACAGTTTTGAACCATTTTCGGTTGAGGCACGATTTGACAGTGATTCCTCGCTATTATTAGCCGACCTGCTGATCCCGGATATTTCTGTTTCCGGTTGGCATCTGCAGAACATAATGGTACGGGCAGATTCAGATCCCGGCAGCATGGAGCTGTCACTGCACCTGCCCTCACTCGAGAGCGACCAGCTTGTCCTGGGTGATATTAACCTGAAAGCCCATATAGTCGACAGGGTGGCAGGGTTTGAGCTGTCATTCAATGATCATGATGACATTCCCTGGCTGGGTTTGCCGGGCACTATTGAGTTCAGTGACGGCTATACCGGTATCAGCCTTGATGAGGAGATAATTTTAAACAGGCAAAAATGGAATGTGCTGCCAGGCAACAACCTGGTGTTTACTGCGGATAATATAATTGCAAGGGACTTTGTCATCTCTTCCGGCCATAAGCAGTTGGCCCTTTTATCAACCGATCCCTCCGACCCCAACTCTCCGGTTGAAGTCAGGCTTGCGGGGATAGACTTTGGGGAGTTTGACCTTTTGGGTGGTACAGAGTACGTAGGGGGTGTTTTTGACGCCACTGCCATTTTAGAGGATATTTACGGAGATGTCTCTTTCATTGCAGATCTTGAGGTGGAGCGTTTTGCATTCAGGGGTGATGCGATAGGTGATATAGAAATGAACCTTGCCAGCCCGGCTCCGGGCAGCTACTCAATAGATGCCGGGATCAGCGGATATGGTAACAGGCTTACGCTGGCCGGGGATTATATCCAGGATGAGGATTATATGGACCTGGAGCTAAGACTAGCAAATCTTGAGCTGTCCACCCTTGAGGCCCTGACCTCCGAACAGCTGACAGGTCTGCAGGGAAACATATCAGGGAACCTGGCTCTCAGGGGCAGCCCCTCCGATCCGGTCATTGAAGGCCGCATTGACTTTAATGCCCTTGAGTTTCATATCGTATACCTTAACACCTCATATTCTGTTGTTGAAGAAAGCATAGTATTTGATGCAAACAATATCACCTTTGATGACTTCACCCTTCTTGACCAGAGTGGCAGACCTGCAGCACTTGACGGCAGGCTGGCAGTAAACAGCCCCTCTGATATAGGTTTTGACCTGAGGCTCTCATCTGATAACTTCCTGTTGATGGATATAGAGATGGGAGCAAATGAGATTTTATACGGCCGCTTGCTGATAGATACCGATTTAGGTATTACAGGTGATATTTCGGGACCTGTTATTGAGGGCAGCCTGAAGCTGAACCAGGGGTCCTCAATTGCGGTCATACCTCCCCAGACAATGCCCCAGGCAATCGGGGACGAGGGTGTGGTCGAGTTCATAAGCGTAAGGGATGAGTTGTTTGCTGACCTGATTCTAAGGCCTGATGAACCCAGTCAGTTCAATGCCGGCACAGAGAACCTGGACGTAAGCCTGAACCTGGAAATTGACCCGCTTACCAGGGTTCTTGTCATTATAGACCAGGTTGCCGGCGACCAGCTTGAGATAAGAGGAGGCGGAGTGTTGAGCTTCGGCATTGATCCCGGGGGGCGAATGAGCCTGGCAGGCAGGTATGAGATAAGCCAGGGGGCATACCAGATGACTTTTTATGAAGTGGTCAGAAGGAACTTCAGCATAGAAAGAGGCAGCAACATCCTGTGGACGGGAGACCCGATGGATGCCAGGCTGGACATTACAGCCAGGCATACAGTGCGAACCTCGGCCCGTGAGCTGATGACAACTCATGCTTCATCGGCAAGCCAGCAGGAAACTGCCTTTCGTCAGCTGTATCCCTTTGATGTCTACCTGAACATGAGGGGAGAACTGATGAGCCCCGATATAAGTTTTGAGATATCACTGCCTCCAGAGCACAGGGGAGCACTTGACGGCAGGCTGGAGGCAAGGGTTAATGAGCTTAACCAGAATGAATCAGAGCTGAACAAACAGGTGTTTGCACTGCTCATAATAGGGAACTTCATACAGGACGATCCACTTGCAGCCGTTACCGCGGGACCCGGTCTTTCATCGACTGCAAGGACAAGTGCGAGCAGGATTCTGTCGCAGCAGCTTAACAGGCTTTCAGACAGGTATATAAGGGGGGTGGATATCAGTTTCGAGCTGGAGTCATATGAAGGGGTTGAAGATGGAAGGGCAGTCGGGCGCACCGAATTGCAGATGGAGGTATCAAGGGACTTCTTTGATCAGAGGCTCAGGATAACCGCAGGCGGGCATGTGGAACTGGAAGATGAGACCCGCCGCCAGCTTGACCCTTCAGATATAGCCGGGGATTTTTCGGTTGAGTACCTTCTGGACCAGGCGGGAAGGTACACATTGAGAGGCTACCGTGAACGCAGGTACCAGGATGTGTTCGACGGAGAATTGGTTGAAAGTGGCATTTCCTTGATATTCAGGCAGACCTTCAATCAGTTCAGGGAAATATTCATAAAGAGGGAGGATGAGATACAAACACCGGATGAGTAGACTAAGACCATATTCAGCGGCCGTGTTAGCCGGGGTTATTGCCCTGCTGTCATCATGTACCGGTTTGCGAAAGCTGCCGGAAGGGGAGTATCTGTATACCGGCAGTGAAATCATAATCGAGAAGGAGGATGATTTCCGGGACAGGAGGAATGTAGAGCGGGAACTTAACCGTGTTATGAGGCCACAGCCAAATTCAACATTTTTGTTTTCACGGCCGGCCCTGTGGATGTACCAGGCTGCAGGGGAGCCAAGAGGAAGAGGCCTAAGGTACTGGATGAGAGAAAGGCTGGGAGAGGAGCCTGTGCTGTTTGATCCTGCCATTACCCAGCGAAACCAGAGGCTTATAAATAACCGTCTATACAATATGGGTTATTTCGATGCTGCTGCAACACATACTGCTGATACTGCGGGTAAAACCATATCAGTCCGGTACAGGATTAGCCTCAGGACTCCCTATGTTTTCGGTGAACTTCACTCTCTTGAGGATACTACCGGGATATCCGGCCATATGAACCGTGAACTTGAACGCAGTACAATTACAACCGGTGAGCCTTATAGCCTTGATGTTTTAAAAAGGGAGAGGCAGCGGATAGACAGGGAACTTAAACAGACCGGATACTTCTTTTTTCACCCTGATAACATCCTGTTCAGGGCAGATTCAACAGCAGGTAACCGGCGGGTTGATATTTACCCTGTTATAAAACCCGAAGTACCTGCCAATGCCCTTAGACAGTACCGAACGGGCAATATATATGTTCATGCCGATTACAACGTGCGGGGATCAGCCGGCATGCCAGTGTCAGACACCCTTTCACTCGGCGACGGTTTTTATTTCACTGACAGGCTTTCAAATTTCAGGCCTGAAATAATAAAAGATGCAGTCTTTTTCAAAAGGGACAGTCTCTATAATATAAATGATCATGACCTGACCCTAAACCAGCTGATGAGTCTCGGGACCTTCCAGTTTGTCAACATCCGGTTTTTAAACAGGCCGGAAATAAATGACGTACTGGACGTAAGGGTTTTGCTAACCCCACTTGAACGCAGGTCCCTCTCGGCCGAGCTGCGCGGGGTCACCAAATCCAACAATTTTGCCGGACCCGGCTTTAGCACGAGCATTACCAACCACAATATGTTCGGCGGTGCCGAATCCTTCAACTTAAGCCTGAATGCAGCCTACGAGGTACTGATCGGTCAGCAGTACAGTGCTTCCTCAAGGGAGATTGGCATTGATGCGGGTCTCTCTGTGCCGCGTTTTCTGCTCCCTTCACGTATGACGGCAAAACATCAGCCCCTGTCACCTAAAACAAATATTTCAGTGGGGACGAACTTTTTGAGCCGCACTGATGCTTTCAGGCTTGCCTCAATGCATGCAAATTTCGGGTATGCATGGAACGGTGACAAGGCACGGCAGCACAGGTTGTCCCCCCTGGTCTTCAACCTCTATGTGCTCGGGGAGGTGTCCGGTGAGATGGAGGATATACTGGATAAGGGAACACTCCTAAGAAAGGGCCTTTTCGAGCAGTTTATCATCGGTGGTAATTACTCATATATCTATAACTCAAGGCTTATGGCACCAGGTGACAATGACTGGTACTTCCAGTTCAACCTGGATATGTCGGGAAACATTGCCTACCTTCTTATGAATGCCATCCCGGGGGTTACCCGGATCGAAGACGGGGGATACGGATTGTTCAACCAAAGTTTTGCGCAATACTCCAGGGCAGATATTGACCTGAGGTATTACAGGCAGTTAGGTGAAGGCAGCAGGCTGGCAAGCAGGATATTCATGGGTGCAGGCATTCCCTATGCAAATTCAGATATGATGCCTTATGTAAAACAGTATGTGATAGGAGGGTCAAACAGCGTAAGGGCATTTCACCCGCGCAGCCTGGGCCCCGGCTCCTATTTACCTGAAGAGGGCACCGGCGGGACATACAGCATCAGGCAGACGGGTGATCTTAAACTGGAGGCTAACCTGGAGTACAGGTTCGATATTACCGGGCTGTTCAAGGGGGCTGTTTTCATGGATGCCGGAAATATCTGGCGGCTGCGTGATGATGAAGATGTCCCCGGCGGGAAATTTGACCGCTCATCTTTTTATAAGGAGATAGCGATAGGGGCGGGTACAGGCCTCAGGATAGATGCAGGTTTCTTTATCCTGAGGTTTGATTTCGCACTGCCCCTTGCCAATCCCTCCCTCACCGGCCGTCCTTTCTTCGGGCCTGTGAGGCTTGCCGACAGCCAGTGGAGAAGGGAGAATATAGTTTTTAACCTTGGTATCGGTTATCCTTTCTGATTATTCTATTTCGACCTCTATCCAGCCTGAACGGTCGGGCTGTTCCGGTACCGGCCACTCACGCGGCGGGTTTTCCTCAAGCTCCCGCAGCAGGATCTCCACGGCTTTTTCGAGGGAGGGATCTTCCCCCCTTGCTATTTTGTGAGGGTCGTCGACTATCTCAATGTCGGGGTAAACACCTATTCCCTCGATTATCCATTCGCCTTCATCGTTATATATCCCGAAACGCGGAACACCAATATAGCCGCCGTCCTTAAGGCCTGCATTTCCCATCATTCCTACCA
>PWNY01000364.1 GCA_003557805.1 Bacteroidales bacterium
GAAATATAATCGGTATTACTCGAAGTCCAGGAAACAGTGAAATTCCAATTGTGAAGCGAAACATTATCGATTAGTGTCAAGTTTTCTTCGGTTTCACTAGGCAACGTTAAGGTATCCTCTAAATAGTCAGCTAAGCCTATTGTTGATTGTGAATCGCCAAATGAAGTCCACCTTACATTATCTAAAGTGGTTTGGCCAATACCATTGGTTACGCGCAGCTCTAAAGTGATTACACCTTCAGTATCAATGTTATCGACTGAAAATGTTAGTAATTCTCCATCAGCCTGTTCACTTGTTGCTTTCAATACACCGTTAATATATAAATCAAGTTGAGCAGGAGAAGGAAACGCATTAGTGAAATCAACTGCAAACTGCTCAATACCACCGGTGAACGTAGCACGTAAATATGTACTGGTATTATTACGTAACATTATGGATTTTCCATCGATGGATTGATCGCCTCTTACGTCGTTATAGTGCCATACAATTCCATCAACACCGGTAAAGGAATCTTCGCCACTATAGCCTGAACCGGTTTCAGTGAAATTATCAAATGTCTCAACGTTATTCCAATCAATTGCTTCAATGGTTAAAGTCATTGTCTCTGTCGTGGAATTGGATGCTGCATCGGAGAGTGCATACCTAACCGTATAGGTACCTGCATCAAGAGATTCAAAATCAGATGGTGATACAACAGAAGGATCTTCATCAACCGACCAAGTAATGCTACCGGTTATTATACCGTCAATATTGTCTTGGCCTACGATGCCTATCATCGGGTCAAAACTATCGCCCAGATCGATTGTTTCATTCGAGACACCAAGGATTTCCGGGTCGACATCGTCAACATAATTAACATAATTGATGATAAGTGAATCAATGTTAATTCTATCTCCACCATCTTTGACAAAACGGATGTAGATTGGATCTTCAATATTTACCGGAACTTCTACAGGTGTGAGTTCAGTACTGTCAACCTCTACGACATAGTCTTCTTCCCCATCTTGAAGTCTTAGCCAGGTATCTGGATCCCATTCATATGCGTACTCAACATATATGTTTGCGGAAGCGTTGGTGCCATATCTTGCATGTAAGAAGAAGATATCTTCAATTCCGGCATGGAACACAAACTCGGAGGCGATAACCCCATCATTTCGGAATCTTGCAGCATAGTCTCCTATCATCTTATCGTTAGCAAGGCTGCCAATAAGAACATCATCTAGTAGCCAGTCCTTACCATTTACCGTTATCGTATCAGGATCATAACTGCCTTTACTTTGTTCTTCGAAATCAAGGTATGTCGTTTCAAGATCAGTATTGTACACGGCTCTACTATGGAAGTACTCCAAATCATCAGTAGGTGATTTTAGAACCAAATACGCTCTTATGACCTCATGTTCATCTTCAAAACTCATCAAAAACTCTTTCGTTTCACCGACATGTTTGAATCCTCTGCGAATGACAACTTCCTCATCGGTGAACTCTTTGATATCCGGATCATCAGACGTCAACATGCCATAATCGATTAATTCATACCCTTCAGGAACATGAAACTGGGTCAAAAAGGATTGGTGGGTGCCGGGTCTAAGTTCCAAATCACCACTCATGGTAATCAAGGGAGTCTCAGGCAGGTCTTCATCGAAGACGGCGGTGACTGTCTTGTCTTCCAGCATGGAAAACTTATACTCCTCATTGAAACTGACGACTTCACCATCGACTTCCCAGTGGGAGAAGTTCCCCGCATCCGGGGTTGCGGTCACGATGCTGTTGAAAAGGTACGCACCACCGCCGCTACCGTTTTCGACGGTAAGGGTGAACTCTCGAGACGTATCGATTGTATATTGCAGGTAAACCACAATATCATCCGTAATTCCGGTGATGTCCCCGCTCCATTTGTTCAGACTGTCGATCACGTAGCCGGGTTTATCGGGCAGTCCTTCGGTGATATCGGTCGCATCTTCAGTATCGGCAACGTACTCGGAGCCTAAATACTTCGCGTTGGAATCCATGAAAATAACGGCGTTATCTTCATCTTCGCTGAAGATAACGTCTATCTCCATATCTCCGGTAACGATGAAATCGTGGTCTATAGGTAGTTCGGGCCGAACGACACCGTTTACGATCCAGAAGGCGAAATTGAAAGGCTCTGCAATGACTTCACTTTCGAGATTGATGGTGTCGCCATAAGCGATGTCGTCCACGTGGGATGGAAGACGCGTGTTTTCAGCGTTGAAGCTTGTGAACATGGTTACTGAGAAAGTTGGTTGTCCCGGTTCTTCAGCATGAATGGTGAGCGCACCGAGACTTAACAGTGTGAGGATGAATGTCAATAAAAGTAAGAGTCTTTTCATCATTCTTCCCCTCCCCAGATGCCTTCACTGCATACGGCGTTGGATCCGTAGTCACCGCTTGAAGCAATGCTGTCTTCGAGTTCGAACGTCACAATGTCGATTTTCGGTGGTTCATAGGTAAGTTTTTCTTCCTGCTTCTTGTTCGCCATAAAAGATTGTTCCCCCCTAGGAAATATTTTTTTATGCACGACCCACCAAGTAGTGGCGATACATTTCATATATAACAATAAGTCGATTATACCATATTTTTTTATAAAGAATTCGCATAATTTATCATAAAAATATCAAATAAGGAAAAATATATTATAAACATTTCATAAATCGGTTTTTTTATGGCGAGAACCCGTATTAAGAAACCGGTGCAAACAAAAAGGCGGTGTGACCGCCTAAAGACCGATCTGGTCGAAGAGAGCTTCGGTTTTTCTGGATTTTTCCTGATTCGCAGCTTTGAGTTGCTTGAGTTTGTAAAACGAGCGTTTCCGTTTTTTGAACGTGAGGCTGAAAGCGCGTTTGAACCAGAAAAAAGGGAGAAGATAACCGTGTTTCTCCAATGCGGGATGCATGACTTGCATGGTTTTTTTAGGGAGAAAAACGGTTCTTAGAAGTACTTTCAAACGGCTGTTTTTCTTGTCTTGCTTGTTTCTGGTGCGGGCGATGAAGGGGTTGTGGGTTGCACCATTGCCGTGGATGCCTGCGGTGGTGATGTAGGTGGTGAGGCGTTCGAACAGGTCGGGATCCATTGTATAGTCCTCGATGAGACCTGGAAGCGGCGTGAGGCCGAAATATTGTTTGTTGAGATACAGCAACGTCTGCATGAACGCCTTTAAATTACCTTGTGCAAGCAGTTCGGACAAAGTCTCACGATCGATGGCATCTTCGTAGCTTTGTGCGAAGATGCCGATGTCGAGGATGCTTCGCAGGCCCACGCCGGAAGAATCGAAGTGCTTGGCGAGATGGTAGGCAAGATAACATAGACCGAACTCCGGTGTGAACCGGTGTTCGTTTTCATTCTCTTGGTGGGCATGGTCCCAGGGGGACTGAAACAGCGAAGCGAACTTGTCGTCGAAATCCTTATAGAGCGTGGGGTGGATCTCGATGGCAAGCCCCGTGGTTTCGTAGACATCGTGCTGGGGGCTTTTGTGTCTGAGTTCGTAGCCTCTTTTCTGCAGGGTTTCGCGCACCGGGGCGATGTGCTTTTCATGGATGAGCACATCGATATCCCCCATGCCCCGCAAGTGTGATTCAGGGTACAGGGTTTTCAGGTGCACGCCTTTCAAAAAGATGAAGGGGATCTGTTTGTCGTTGAAGATGCCGCGCAGCTCTTTGGTCAGGTGTCCTTGTTTCGTATCGGCGGTGA
>PWNY01000321.1 GCA_003557805.1 Bacteroidales bacterium
CAAATAATTCTGAAAGCAATCGATGTATAAGATATTTAAACATCCCATTTTACCTGTTACGGAAAAGGAGATAATTAGTTTCTCTTTCGAGGGAAAGAAGATTGAAGGTGAGAAGGGATTCACTATAGCCGCAGCACTGCACCAGGCAGGTTACCCTGTTCACAGCCACAGTCTGCAGAACCGCAGCCGTAGCCTCGAATGCGGTATCGGTAAGTGCGGAGCGTGCGAGATGCTGGTCGACGGACAAATAAAAAGGATCTGCATAACACAGGTTGACGGAATCAATGATGTGAGGGAGATACCAAAAGGTTACCAGCCCAAAAAGATCGACTATATCAAGACCTCCCCGTACAAGGTGCACAAAACCAGCGTTGCGATAATAGGTGCGGGTCCCGCCGGGCTTGCCGCCAGGGAGGTGTTGAATAACCATAACATATCAAACATCGTTATTGACAATAACGAAAAGATCGGCGGACAATTCCTGATGCAGACCCACCAGTTCTTTTTCTTTGAGCAGGAGCTCAAGTTCGGAGGCATGAGAGGCTTTGACATTGCCGAAACCCTTGCCGGGGAAGATCACTCCGGAATTTTTCTCGACTCCACCGTCTGGGATATACTCGAAGGACGAAGGCTGGCCGTCAAGAACCTGAGGACCGGCGAAATATATTACGTAGAGAGCGATCACCTGGTAATTGCCACCGGTGCTATACCTTTTATGCCCGCATTTGAGAACGATGACCTTCCCGGCGTATATACCGCAGCGGTGGTGCAGAAGATGATGAACATGGAGTTCACCCTCCTGGGGAAGAATGTTCTCACGGTAGGTGCGGGCAACATTGGCTACCTTACATCCTACCAGCTTATGCAGGCCGGTGCCAGGGTCAGGGCGATAATTGAAGCCCAGCCACAAGAAGGAGGCTTCCCGGTGCAGGCCAACAGGGTCAGGCGGCTGGGTATTCCCGTTATGTTGTCGCATATCCTGGTAAAGGCAATACCCAATGAATACAATGACGGCATTACCGGTGCGGTGGTAGCCGAATGTGAAAACTTTCAGCCCGTCCCGGGAACAGAAAAAATTATCGGCGGCATTGATGCCATTAATATCTGCACCGGACTGATACAGGATGATGCCCTGCTCATCAAGGGACGGGAGATTTTTGGCCGCAACTGTCACGGAGCAGGAGATGCCATACGGATAGGAGAAGGAACAAGCGCCGTTTTGCGCGGACAACAGGTTGCCTATGAGATACTCCAGGAGATGGAGGCAAACTACTGTTATGACCAGTACCTGCAAGTATCAAAAGAGTATATAGATTCACAGCAACACCCGGTAAAGGTAAAGGATAAGCCATTCCTCCCCGGTGAAGAGCGCAGCCTGGCAAGGCCTTTCGTGGTGATCGACTGCCTGCATGGATTTGCCTGCAACCCCTGCCAGTTTGCCTGTCCACACGACGCAATACATAAATCCTCCACCAGCACAATACCCGCAATAGACTTTGAAAAGTGCACCGGATGCATGGCATGTGTATGGCAGTGTCCCGGACTCGCAATTTTTGGATATAATCTAAAAAAGAACTGGTTGTTCCTGCCAGTTGAGTATAGTGTTGAAGAAAACAGGGAAGTTTACCTTGTCGACAATAACGGTAACCGGCTGGGAGAAGGCATCATCGAAAAGGTGCTTAAAAAGAAAAACAAAACAAATATCGTCCGCATCAAATCGACCGGTATTACAGGAAAAGCGCTTACAGAAGTGAGAGGGTTCATTACCAAATAAGAGTATCCCGGACCGGTCCAGCCGAAACCACTTGATAAGGAGATAAAATCTGAAAAATATATTTGTCACTGCGATGATGTAAAGCTCGATGAAATTCTCCAAACCATTGGCGAGAGAAAATTTATATCGGTCGATGAGATAAAGCATACAACGCGTCTCGGAATGGGAGCCTGCAGGGGCAAACGGTGCATCGGCAGACTAAAGCAGATATTGCGGGGGTATGATAAATCGATAGTAGGCATTGCAACACCGCGTGGACCAATGTCCAACCAGGTTAGTATCGGCGAACTTTACCCGGCAGAACAGCATGAGCTATTAATTCCTCACACCCGGAATAATCCGGTTAAGCGGACAAAGGTTGACTCATTCATAGCAGGAGGAGGTATTGGCGGGAGTGCCCTGTTCCGTTACCTTGCCGGGGCAGGTCAAAAACCTGTTCTGATAAATTTCGGCAGGGGAGCATCATGGCGCAATATCGCAGGAGGAAGGCCAACCTTCAGCATTCCCGAGCTCTCTGACATAGCAACCAAAAACCTTCAGATATTCAAGGAGCTGCAAAAGATCAGGAACATTGACTTTATGCCAATTAATTACGTGAACTTCGCTCATAATGAAGAAGTTTACCAGGCCCTCGAAGCCTCAATGGCATGGTCGGATGCAGAGATGGTTAAGCCTGAAAATTTCAGGAAAAAGATCTCCCCCTTCCTGAGCAGTAAGATGAAAAACTACCTTGGAGCCCTCAAAACTAAAAACTGCTGGCAGGCAACACCAGGCAGGGTGATAGACCTGATACGCAGCCTCGGCATCAGTAAGGGAGGAACGGTGCTTGAGGACTGCCAGTTAATTGACATAGGCAAGGATGGCGACAACTATATAATCCTTGTCAAAGATCATAATGGCGAGTACAAAGAGTACGAAACAAGCCACTTTATCAACGCCCTTGGCCCCGAAGGAGATAAATTTGCAAAAAAGCTGGGAATCGAAACGGGTCTTTATCCCGTAAAGCACCAGGCCTTCATTACCCGCCGGCTGCCCATGATGGGTATAAACGGGAAACCACTTCCCATGCTGATAGATAGACGGAATTACAAGGGATACAGCGCCGTTTACGGTCAGCAGCTCGCTGAGACCGGGCAGGTGATAGGATGCGCCTCACCAACCAACGAACCCGTTGAAACAGACAAGAATCTTATAATAAACTCAAAAGAGTTCCTGGAGATAATCAGCGAAGTCTTTGTCAACTGGCTGCCCGACCTTTCATCAGTAGACTTCCAGGCAGTCTGGGCAGGCTATTATGTAGAGCCCAGAATGATAATTGATCCCCAAAAAGGATTATTTCTCGGACTACGTGGCCAGGGCTTCATGCTGGGCCAGTATCTGGCAAAACTATATGTCGATCAACTCACCGGGAAGCAGGTACCTGAATATTCTCACAGGCTGAAACTCAGTGGCGACGGGCTGCCCGAAAAAGCATTTAAATGATCTGCATCTTTGTTGTAACCCCTGGCAATCTTTCATCGTAACAGGCAATATATTTACCTATTATCATTTGTAATTTCAAAAACTAGGGTGGTGATGTAAATCATTAATAATGTCTTTACATCTAAAAGTTTTTGTTTACTTTCGCTGCTTTAATTTTAGCAAGGTCAACGAGATATATAGTTTCAAAAGACAACATAATTCACAACTTTAAAGCAGGGTTGCATTTCCATGTAACCCAGATGGCGAAGCCATAAATAAAAATCAGTAACAGGCGGAACCCAATTCATGTACATTTTACAATTATGAATTCTCCGGCTTTGTCTAATAAAAAGTTTTTAATGAAAAAGATCCTTTTTTTACTTTTAGTGACGGTACTCATATTTTCCTCCTGCGTGCAGAAAAAGCAGTTGTTGTACTTACAGGACATAGCCGATGAAAC
>PWNY01000154.1 GCA_003557805.1 Bacteroidales bacterium
CCCTGCTTATGTCAAATATCCTGTTCATCCCGGAGTATGCAAGCCTTGAAGGGTTACTTGACACAGACCTGACGGATGATTTCATCTTGAGGTCAAGGTCAAATTCCATGCCTGTGAGTTGCTGCAGGAAAGTGAGTGTCTGCATCTGAGGGGTGCTCATCATTTTTCCCATATTCATGGCCATCTCATCCCCGGCATTCAGAAGTTCCTGCCTGGCCTCCTCAGGATCGAAACTGTCGTCTTTTTCGCAAGCTGTAAAGGCAAAGGCAAATATGCCAAGCATTAGAAACAGTGCAAATAGTTGGTTGGTTGTCTTTTTCATGGTTTAGTTTTTTTTGTAATGCATATGTAAAGGTATGAATCAGATGGATTATTTGCAAAAATTTTTATCCATGTCAGATTCTTGTATAATACAACTGTACTAACGTTTAAATAGCTGGTTTGTTTTTTATAACTTCGGCTGTTATAAACTGCATGGTCTGTCCGTATGTGGGCTAAAAAACCACCAGGGAGAAAAAAACAGACATACGGGATAAAAAGTTTGCAGTTTGAACAAAAAAGAAAATATATTAGCATAAGTTATAAACCAAAAAAACAAAAAGATCATGGCAGGAGTAAATAAGGTAATATTGCTTGGAAACCTGGGTAAGGACCCGGATGTAACAACACTGGAAAGCGGGGTCAAAGTGGCACGTTTCCCCCTTGCAACTAATGAATACTACAAGAGCAGGGACGGTGAACCCGTTGAAAAGACCGAATGGCACCAGGTAGTACTATGGAGGAACCGTGCAGAACTGGCCGAGAAATATCTCTCCAAGGGCCGTATGGTATATGTTGAGGGCCGTTTACAGACAAGGCAATGGCAGGACAAAGAGGGTAACCAGAGGTATACCACTGAGATAATTGGGGATGTTATCAACTTTGTTGGTGGTGGCCCCGGTGAAGAAGGAGGGAGGCCCGCCCAGGGAAGGGATGATGCACCTGCAGAGAATGAACAGGAAGCCGGCACGCCCCCGGAAGAGGATGATCTCCCTTTCTGATTGCACTTTTTCTTTTTAATATGGCGAATTGTTATATTACAGGATTATTTTATATTTGTCCGGGAAAATTGAACTCCTCATTTTAAACTAACATCTTTATTCAATGGTATCCGGGGAAGGAATTGCGCCGGTAAGCGGCGAGAAGAGGGTTTTTATCCTGGACCTGCTTCGTGGTTTTGCACTGCTGGGCATATTGATGGTCAATATGCCTGTTTTCAACAGCCCTTTCACAGTGCTCGTCGGAGAGGCACGGCTCTGGACAGATCCGGCAAACCAGGCTGCATACTGGTTTATCAACTTCTTCTTCCAGGGTAAGTTCTACTCCCTGTTTTCAATACTGTTTGGTGTAGGCTTCTGGTTTTTTATGCGTAAGGCAGAGGAAGCAGGCAGTTCTGTAATAGGTGTATTCCGGCGCCGGCTTTTTTTCCTGTTCATCTTTGGGGTGCTGCACGTGGTATTGCTGTGGTATGGAGATATCCTGGTTCAGTATGCGCTTTTTGGATTTATTATGACATGGCTGAGAAACAAATCAGACAGGACGGTTTTTATCTGGGCGATCGTGTTCCTTTTGCTTCCCGTGCTGTTCACCTCACTCATGGTAGGAGCAGTTAACCTTGCAATGAGCGTTCCGGAGGCAGCTGAAGAGATGAGCAGGACCTTCTCAGAACAGGAGGGTTTCTTTGCCGCCTTTACCGGTAATGCTATTAACATTTACCAGACAGGGAGCTATTCAGAGATATTATCGATGCGCCTGAGAGAGTACTCATTTATGTGGGGTGGTATTCTTACCTTCTTTCCCCTTGTGCTTTCTATGTTCCTGCTTGGCATGCTTGCCGGAAGAAGGGGTTTGCTGGCACGTGCAGAGGAGAACAAAAGGCTGTTCAAAAAGCTCTTCTGGATAAGCCTGCCTGTTGCAATTGCCGGTAATTACGTTCTTGCAAACTATACAGAAACCGCCAGCCAGATTGTGCCGGACAAGGACCTTTTATTCATGGTGGTCGGCCTCTCTTTTGGAGGGCCCGCAATGACTTTCGTATATATCTCCCTGATAGTGTTTTGCCATCTAAAGGGTTACTTCAGGTGGATAGCCCGGAAGGTGGCGGATGCCGGGAAAATGGCGCTGACCAACTACCTGATGCAGTCGGTAATATGTACAACCCTTTTTTACAGTTACGGCCTTGGCCTTTATGCCAGGGTGGACTTTATACAGGGTATCGGCCTTACGCTGTTGATCTATGTAATACAGCTTGCATGGAGCAGTTACTGGCTGAAACATTTCCGGTTCGGGCCTTTTGAGTGGCTGTGGCGTTCACTTACCTATTTTCGACTGCAGCCGATGAAGAGGGTTAAGCTTTCTGGCTGAACTTTTTCAAAAAGTCAAATACAAGGCGGTTAAACCTCTCCCTGTCATTTCTGTGAAATTCCACGCTTACCGGCAGGAAATAAACTGGAGCATCACCCAGATGGTCCAGCAGGCCGGGTTCCAGAAGGCGCATTGCATCTTTCTCTGTGGTTATTATCACCTTGCAGCGGCTTACTGTCCTGTCAAAGTGCCTCTTTAGCTTTTTAAGGTTGGATGGAGTAAAATGATGATGGTCGAGGTACTTGTGGATAAAAAGTTCATCGCACCTGGTCTTGAGATGCTCTTCAAGAGCCTCTGATCGCGCTATCCCTGTCAGCAGGAAAATGGTCTTTATACTCCCGGGGGCAACTGTTGGAGTAGCAGGTGTTAATGGTTGCATCTTTCCATATGACAGCCTTGAGAAAAATATCTTTTTCAAACGGTAGGGCCGCAATTTTTTTAGGAAATACCGGCGGTCTAGCGGTGAAAACACCCTTGGTGTCT
This sequence comes from Bacteroidales bacterium, assembly GCA_003557805.1. Lineage (GTDB taxonomy): Bacteria > Bacteroidota > Bacteroidia > Bacteroidales > UBA7960 > PUPG01. The sequence goes on from PWNY01000154.1 coordinate 2,887, forward strand.
TTGTTACAATGAGTGCATCGGCTCTCTTTGCACGGAACTTAGCCTCCCTGAGGTTACCCACCGGTAAAAGGAAGTTCCGGAAAAAGGGGTTATAGTAACCGGTAAGTAAAAGGTTCAGGCCGGGTTTTACATACCTGTGCTGAAATGCATCATCGAGGATGATTAGGTTTGTACCAGGCCGCTTTTCCAGCAGCAGGTGTATTCCCTTTCGCCTTTTTTCATGGACAGCAACAGTAATATCCGGAAACTTCCTGCAAATCTGCAGGGGTTCGTCACCAATTTCCCTGGATGTTGATCCCTTACCTGCAATTATAAAACCTTTTGTTTTCCTTTTATAGCCCCTGCTCAAAACAGCGACCCTGTATTTATCCTTAAGAAGCCTGACAAGGTACTCGGCATGTGGTGTCTTTCCTGCCCCTCCCGAGCTTAGGTTGCCAACACTTATTACCGGTATGCTGAACTCTTCAGACGGCAGGATGCCCCAGTCAAAAAGGAGGTTTCTGACTGAGATGATCACACCGTATACCAGTGCGAAGGGAATAAGCAGTAGCCTGATCAGGAACATAATATCAAAATTAATAAAAAACCCGGGCTCACAGAGCTGTAGACAGATCTGTTTTACCAGTAAAAACAGGTTTTGGGTGGAGATATTGGTCAAAATGGTTTAATTTTATAGACAAAAAGCAGATATAATGTTACTGAAAGAACTGATTGAATCACTGGGAGAGTATGCCCCATTCTCGTTGCAGGAGTCATATGATAATTCGGGTATTCAGGTTGGTTCCCCCGAACAGGAGGTGAGCAAAGGCCTGGTTTGCCTGGATGTAACCCGGGATGTGGTCAAAGAGGCCATTGAAAAGAAGTGTGACCTTATAATATCGCACCATCCCTTGATTTTTAAAGGACTGAAGAGTGTTTCCAGCTCTTCTGCAGCCGGCAGCATCATTTTTGATGCGATTAAAAACGGCATCGCTATCATTGCGTTGCATACAAACCTGGATAATGCCTTTATGGGTGTCAGCCACATTTTTGGCAAGAAGCTCGGATTGAATAACATGAGAATACTTAAGCCCACGGGAGGATTGTTGAAAAAGCTGGTGACCTTCTGCCCTGTTTCACACGCAGGGAAGGTACGGGAGGCGTTGTTCAGTTCCGGGGCAGGCCATATTGGTGAATATGATTCGTGCAGCTTCAACCTTGAGGGTCTGGGCTCTTTCAGGGGGAGTGATGAAAGCCAGCCATTTACAGGAAAGGCCGGGCAGCTTCATTTTGAAAAGGAAGAACGCATTGAAACGATATTCCCGTCATATCTGCAGGGAAAAATTATCAGTGCAATGAAGTCGGCCCATCCATATGAAGAGGTTGCCTATGACATCTATCCGCTCGACAATTTATTCGACAGGGCAGGATCAGGTGTGGTGGGTAATCTTGACAGTGAACTTGAAGTGTCTGCCTTTCTTGATCTGGTCAAGGAAAAGCTGGGCTGCCAGGTGCTAAGGTACTCAAACCCTGGTGTAAAAAGTATCAAAAAGCTTGCCGTGTGTGGTGGTTCGGGAGCCTTTCTGACAGAACAGGCAGTTCAGTCAGGCGCTGACGCATTTATTACAGGAGATGTTAAATACCACCAGTTTTTTGATATTGGTGGTGATATGATGCTGGTGGATGCCGGGCATTATGAAACTGAGCAGTTTACAAGGGAGCTTATGGTTGAAATTGTTAAGAAAAAAATGATTAACTTTGCACTCCTTATATCGGAGGTGAACACCAACCCGGTCAGGTACTACTAATCCACTGAAGACAAACACATAAATAGGATATATAAATATGGCCAAAACCAAAAAGAGCAGGAAAAAGGACAAGGATACCGAAAAGGTCATCAACCCGAGCACGGGGACCGAGGGATCCCCTGTTGATGTTCCGGAAACTACTACCGAAGAGAGCATTGAGAAAACTGTTAAGAGCAAGCTGACAACACTCTTCAGGCTTCAGACCATCGATTTCCAGATTGACCGTCTGCGCAGTGTCAGGGGTGAGCTGCCCCTGGAGGTACAGGACCTTGAGGATGAGATAGCCGGTCTTGAAACCAGGGTGGAAAAATTTAATAACGAGATCCATGAGCTTGAAACTGAGATCTCAAATAAAAAGAACGCTGCCCAGGAGAGCCTTGAGCTCATCAAAAAATATGAAGGGCAGCAGATGAATGTCCGCAATAACCGTGAATATGACTCCCTTTCCAAGGAGATAGAATATCAGACCCTGGAAGCACAGCTTGCCGAAAAGAAAATGAAGGAGTATTCAGCCGAGGTGGAGACCAGGAAGGAGATGGTGAAAAAGGTCGAGGAGGAGCTGGATGAAAGGAAAAAAGACCTTGAGGCAAAAAAGGCGGAACTCAATGATATTGTTGCGGAAACAGAAAAGGATGAGCAGGTGCTCCTGCAGAAATCCGAAGAGCAGCGCAACAACATTGAGGAAAGACTGCTTACTGCCTATCAGCGTATAAGGAACAATGCAAGGAACGGACTTGCAGTTGTGCCTGTAGAAAGGGATGCCTGCGGTGGCTGTTTTAACAAGATACCTCCCCAGAGGCACCTGGATATCCGCCTCCACAAAAAAATCATTGTTTGTGAGTATTGCGGCAGGATACTGATTGATGATGTGGTCATGGAAACGGTCAAGAACGAACAGTAAGCGACCTGAGCATAAGCTTTACCTGTTTGCTATTTGCCTGGTAAAAAACTATCAGTATCTCCAACCTACCGTAATCATATAGGTTCCTGAGCTGAACTTCCTGTCGACAACGGGAGGTAGCCATTGGCCGCCTGAAAGCCCGTAATCATCAGGGTTGCTGCTGTCCAGCTGGTACAGGTAATAATCTTCCGAATAGAAGCTGTGTATATAGGCAAAGTCAATGAAGTAGCTGCTTTCGCGTATGCCAAAGCCTGCCGACAGTATTGATCTTTGTGCATTATTGATTTCTGACCTGTAAGGGTTTGAGTAGAATGCATAGCCTCCGCGGATTATTACAGGATCAAACCTAATCTCTCCCCCTGCACGTATTGCATGCTGGGTTGTAAATGATTCCCGTATTGCCCTGTTCTCATCGGTAAACACATAATCCCTGCTGCGCAGGCGACTTTTTGTGTAGTCTGTGTACTCGTAGTCAATATTCAAAAGGCCGCGCTGGCCGAATATAAAACCGATGCTGCCTATAGCCTTCACAGGGGTTGTAAGCTCATAATCAAACCTTCCGTCAGGTGACTGGGCAGCGTCTGAGTCGTAATCCAGGTTCAGGTCACTTCTCATACTGGAACTGTATCTGTCTCTCAGATCATAAAATGTTGGGGAGTGAAATGCACCACCCAGCCTTATAAAATCTGTCACCCTGAAAATGGCCCCGAACTTGAAGTTGTAACCACTGCCGGTTGTTCTGAACCTGTTACGGTATGTCATGGAGTTGAATATCTCATTATTCCCCTCGGTGTCCTTTTCCTGAAATACACTCTCCTCTTCATAGGAAATGCTGGGAAACCCCACGGTAGCCCCTATATATAGCCTGTCTTCGTAGTTGGCGCCCATACTCAGTACAAACTCCCTTACAGAACCTGAAGTGCTGGTTTCCTGGAACTGGTCAACACCATGAAGCATGTCGGTAAAAAAGCCTTCATCGTCTTCGCCAATTAGCCATGTTTGATAGGCAAGATCTGTTGAGAACGGATCCAGGTTATCTACACTGCCCTCCCTGTTTGCCTGTTGCAATAGTCCGGCCATCCTGCTGCTGTATGGGTTGAAGCCACCTGCGATCCACCTGCCGTTGAAATTGTTATAGCGGTTAATACCCAGGCCTATATTTACAAACTGCCATCCTCCGTTTTCAGACTGCCCTACCGGAAATGCGAACACTGCACCAAGGTTGTTCAAAGAGAAGCTGTACCTCATTTCATCCTCATAGGTGTTGAAGTATTCTGTCTCCGAATAGCTATGGTGCAATGAAGGGGTTACAGAAAATTCTGAACTGCGGTATATGCCTATGCCGGCCGGATTTACCCCTAAAGTTGAAAAATCACCTCCAAGTGCCCCGAATGATCCCCCCATACTGGCAAAGCGTGCAGTACCCCCCGGGAAAAGCTGGGAATACCTCAGCGCATCTGTTTCATTCTGGGAGAATGTATATTGAAATCCGGCTAATAAAATGATCACTGAAGCAAGAACTTTTCTCATCTGTAAGCAGTTTTGTTATTAATTAAAAACCTCCCGGCTATTACCAGGTAACGGGCATTGCCGGGAGGTTATTACATATTAAACGTGTTGTGTCCTAATATTGTTTACCGGTTCCTGCCGCCACTGCTGGAACTGCTGGAACTGCTGGAACTTCTTGATGAAGAAGAACTTCCGCTGCTCCTGCTTGTGCCGGTACTCCTGCTTGTACCCACGCTCCTGCTTGAAGAAGAGGACCTGCTGCTGCTTCCAACGCTTGTACCTGTTGAAGTGCTGCGTGAGGAACTGCTTCCAACCCTTGAAGAAGATCCGGTTGTTCCGGTGGGCCTCCTGGTAGTGGTTGGAGTGCGTACCGAGCTACTACCCTGTGAGCCTGATGACTGACGGCTAGGCGGGGTGTAGGTTGGGCGTCCCCTGTCAACGCGGGTTGGCTGGGTAGTTGTTCCCCTTGCAGGAGGAGGTGTTACTGTCTGGGTGCCAACCTGCCTTGATCCTTCAGTCCTTGTAGGCGCGGCTGTTTCCCTGGTTGTTGCAGGCCGGCTTGTGGTTGACGGCCTTGCCCTCTGCGGCGTGCTTGGCTGCTGGTATGCAGGCGAAGTGTATGACCTTGGGGGTGTATAATTGATGCGTTCATTACCCGCCTCCCTTTCATGACTTACTCGTTCCGGGCGTTCGTAACGCTCTGTGCTTACCCTTTCATACCGTTCCCTGGAGGCTGCCTGATATGACTCAATTGTCCTGGCAGGACTGTAGAGCTCACTTGCATCCCTTTCGCCTGAAGCGGTTGTAGCCCTCTCCGGCTGCTCTCCTGCAGAGCGTACACTTTCACGCACCCTCTCTTCAATGTGGTTGGTGCGGCTGTTGTCGTCTGCTGTCCTTTCCCTTGATGCCTGGCCGAGTTCAGCGACCTGGCGTTCGCCTTGCCGTTCAGCAGTCCTGGTTGAAGTGCGTGCACTGGCATCGCCTTCAGTTACCCTGTTGTCGGCTAGTACCTGCCTTCTGCCATCGTCACCACGTACTGTCCTTGCCTCGAAAGTTTCAGCAAAACTCTTTTCTCCGGAACGCTGTGTGCGTCCTTCAAAGCCTCCTCCGGTCGTGCTTCCGCTTGCTCCTCTTGGTCCGTAATGGTAATTAGCTGTGCGGTCAAAGCTGTTGTAGAAGTAATCGTGGTAGTGCCAGTAACCTCCATAACGGGAATAAGGTGAATAAAAGCCTGCATGGTAACCGTGCCAGAAGCCCAAACCATAGGGGCTGTAAGCGTGCATGTACCACCATGAATGCCTGTAATGGAAGGGGTGACGCATGTATGACCAGTAGAGCGGGCTGGGGTGATAACCCCAATAATACAAGGGTGAAGCGAGGTGGAACCCGGAATAGTATATGCTCATCCCGTAATAGAACGGGTCATACATATAGAAGTACATATTAGTGAAGAAGGGGTCGTAATACCTAAAGCTGTAATATGGCCTGTGGAATCTCCTTATCCTTGAAGCGTATGCGAAATCATAATAGTCTCCATAGTAATAGTGGTTGACTATAACCATATTACCCTCTTCATCATAGTAATAATCAAGGGTGTCCGCTGATTCTTCCTGCTGGTATGTTTCAGCGTACACGCCTGCTGACTGGCTTTGTCTTGCAGGTTCAGCCCTGTAGTCTTCAACGACCTCTACTACTCTTCCTGTGCTTCTTTCTTCATCCTGAACTGGCTGCTGGACGCTGCCACCCCTTACCGCCTGAGGACTATAATAGACGTCGTCATGATCACTCGCTGCATAATAGGTTGCCGAGCAACCCGTTACTGCAAAGGCAATCATTATGCCGAAAAATTTAAGCAGTGTTTTCATGACATTTCCTCCCGGTTGTTTTTTTGGTTTATACAAAGTTAATAAGTTAACCCGACTTTTTTGTTAATTTTGCGCCATTGGTTCTGACATAAAAAACACAAATACTATACCAAAACAGACTTATGGCTAAAGATTTTTCTACCAGGGAAGAGAACTATTCGAAATGGTATAACGATATAGTTCAAAGGGCAGGACTTGCTGAGGCTTCTGCCGTCAGGGGATGTATGGTTATTAAACCCTATGGGTATTCCATATGGGAGAAAATGCAGGCTGCCCTGGACAAGATGTTCAAGGATACCGGCCACTCCAATGCTTATTTCCCTCTTTTCATACCAAAATCCTTTTTCAGCCGTGAGGCTGACCATGTTGAGGGCTTTGCGAAGGAGTGCGCTGTTGTGACGCACTACCGGCTGAAGAATGATCCTGACGGGAAGGGAGTGGTTGTAGATGATACTGCAAAACTTGAAGAAGAGCTTGTAATACGTCCTACCTCTGAAACTATAATCTGGGACACTTACCGGCAGTGGGTGCAATCGTACCGGGATTTACCGATACTGGTTAACCAGTGGGCAAATGTCGTCAGGTGGGAGATGCGAACCCGGATGTTCCTGCGTACCGCTGAATTCCTCTGGCAGGAGGGCCATACGGCACATGAGACTAAAGAAGAGGCTCTTGAGGAGACATACAAGATACTCGACGTATATTCCGACTTTGCGGAGAAATTCATGGCGATACCGGTTCTGAAGGGTTCCAAATCAGAAAATGAAAGGTTTGCGGGTGCTGTCGATACACTGTGTATTGAGGCCCTGATGCAGGACGGTAAAGCACTGCAGGCAGGCACATCCCATTTTTTGGGCCAGAACTTTGCCAGGGCATTTGACGTTAAGTTCGCAAGCAGGGATGGTACGCTGGAACATGTATGGGCAACATCATGGGGCGTGTCGACCCGCCTGGTCGGGGCACTTATAATGGCACATTCGGATGACAACGGCCTGGTGCTTCCGCCAAAACTCGCCCCGGTACAAAGCGTTGTAATACCGATATACAGGAATGATGACCAGTATGGTCTTGTATGTCAAAAAGCAAAAGAGATCAGGGATAAGCTCGAAAAGCAGGGGATACTTGTAAAGCTTGATGACCGCGATACATACAAGCCTGGATGGAAGTTCAATGAATATGAGTTCAAGGGTGTGCCTGCAAGGCTGGCAGTTGGCCCGAGAGATGTTGAGAATGGTACTGTTGAGGTGGTTCGTCGTGACACCCTGAAAAAGGAGGTGGTGCCTGTTGAAAATATCGGCAGCTACGTATCATCCTTGCTGGAGGAGATTCAGGAGAACCTTTACAAAAGGGCCCTCGCCTTCAGGGAGGCTAACACATTCACGGCCGATACATGGGAGGAGTTCAGGAACATCCTTGATGATAAGGGAGGTTTTATATACGCACACTGGGATGGTACAGCAGAAACCGAACAGAAGATCAAGGAGGAGACAAAGGCAACTATACGTTGCATACCGCTTGATGACAATAAGGAGAAGGGCCGTTGCGTTTATTCCGGTAAGCCTTCTGAAAGAAGGGTGGTGTTTGCAAGGGCCTATTAGGGAAACTTGACAAAAACATCTATTTTTGTGTAAATCAACAAGGTAGAGTGATTAGACCTGTTTGTAAAATATCGATTAAGATTTCCATGCTGTTGTTAATGCTGGTCCCGGGCTTTTCACAGGTGCCCCAGGGCAACGTGCTTGTGCAGGAAAGTTTGCCGGATTCCCTTGTAGTGGACAGCCTTATGACCGATACCATAAAGGAGCTGCATCCCCTGGAGTGGGATTACGTTGACCAGGCAAAGGAGATAGCCCTTCTTCTGCATGCTCACAGGAGTGCCGTAGCCAGGGAAAGAGGTGTTACAGGGTACAGGGTGCACTTATATATGGACTCGGGAAACCGCGCACGCCTCAACACCCAGCGCGAACAGGCCGGCTTTGAGGAGAAATACCCGGACCAGGCTTCATATATTATTTATGAGGAACCCTATTTTAAACTCAGGGCAGGCGATTTTCGCACCCGCCTTGATGCACGCCGCTTTCTGGAAAAGATCAGGGAAGATTACCCCTCAGCCTACATTGTGGTTGACAGGATAAACTTCCCTGAGATGAATTAGCCCCGGGGAATTCTCCCCGGATTTAAACATTAACTGTATTAATTCCTGTCAAGTGCATTCAGGTCGTCATACGCCTGCTTTAGCCTGTCGCGCATACTTTCTTCAGCCTTGCGCAGCCATGCCCTCGGATCGTAGTACTTTTTATTGGGCTTGTCATCCCCTTCGGGATTACCTATCTGGCCCTGAAGGTAACCTTCATTTTTACTGTAGAAGTCAAGTACCCCTTTCCAGAAAGCCCACTGTGTATCGGTATCGATATTCATTTTTATAACGCCATAGGATATGGCCTCCCTGATCTCCTGGTGGGTTGATCCGCTCCCGCCGTGAAACACAAAGCTCACGGGGTTGGGGCCTGTACCGAACTTCTTGATTATGTGTTCCTGTGAGTTACGGAGGATTACAGGCTGCAGCTTTACGTTACCGGGTTTATAAACCCCGTGTACATTACCAAAAGCCGCGGCTATAGTGAACTTCTCGGAAATCTTCATCAGGCTTTCATACATCTGTGCAACCTCTTCTGGCTGGGTATACAGTTTTGAGCTGTCAATGTCAGTGTTATCCACCCCGTCTTCTTCTCCTCCGGTCACTCCCAGTTCCACCTCAAGGGTCATACCCATTGCAGACATCCGCTCATGGTATTTGCTGCTTATCGCTATATTCTCTTCAAGGCTCTCTTCAGACAGGTCCAGCATATGTGAGCTGAAAAGCGGCTTACCTGTCTTTTTAAACTCTTTTTCGCTTGCATCCAGCAGGCCGTCTATCCAGGGGAGGAGTTTTTTTGCAGCATGGTCTGTATGCAGTATTACCCTTACCCCGTATTCCTTAGCCATCATATGTATGTGCCGGGCCCCTGAAACTGCACCCGCAATGGCTGCCTTCTGACCGTCATTATTAAGTGACTTGCCGGCGAAGAAATGTGCACCCCCATTGGAAAACTGTATTATAACGGGGGAGTTAAAATCCCTTGCTGCTTCCAAAACGGAGTTGATTGTATTTGTGCCTGTTACGTTGATTGCAGGAAGGGCAAACTGGTTCTCCTTTGCAATGCGGAATACTTCCTGAACGTCATTGCCTGTCAGTACTCCTGGTTCGATGTGTTTCATCAGTTTTGATGTCATATAAGAATGTTTTTGAATTTGTATTTCACCTTTTCCGGGGATCAAAATTAACAAAATAAACCATATTTTTGCGGTTTCCATACATGGTAAATCCGCAAAAAGATAGCGCGGGATATCTAAAAACAGGATTATTTTGAAAATTGCAGTAAATACACGGCTGTTGCTCCCGGGCAGGCTGGAGGGGATTGGCTGGTTCACATATCAGTGTTTTAAAAGAATTGTAAAGGAAAACCCTGAACATCAGTTCTATTTTTTGTTCGACAGGCCATATAGCAGTGAATTTGTATTTGGCCCCAACGTAGAGCCTGTAAGGCTTTTTCCCCAGGCACGACATCCCTTTTTATATTACCTTTACTTTGAATATGCGGTTGCAAGGGTTTTGAAAAGAAAAAGCGTTGACCTCTTTGTCTCTCCCGACGGTTTTTTGTCCCTTCGGTTCAATGGCCGGCAGCTTCCTGTCTTTCACGACCTTAATTTTATGCATAATCCTGGTTTTCTGCCATTTATGACAGGCAAATACTATACTCACTTTTTCCCGAAATATGCCAGGAAAGCTGAACGGATCGTTACTGTATCGGGATACTCAAAAAAGGATATAAATGCCACCTTTGGCTATCCGCAGGATAAAATTGATGTGGTATACAACGGGGTTCACGATGTGTTTTCGCCTGTTGGGGATGAAGTGGTAAAATCAACACGGGACCTCTTTTCCGGGGGTCGGCCCTATTTTGTCTATATAGGTGCATTGCACAGGAGAAAGAACATTGAGAATATGTTGCGTGCATTTGACCGGTTCAGGGATACAGACAAAATTGGCCATAAACTTCTGCTGGTCGGTGCCCCCATGTTCGGTTCCTCCGACCTTGGCAGGATTTACCGGTCGATGAGATACCGGGATGATGTCATTTTCGTAGGCCGTCTTTACGGAAAGGCCCTCAGAAATGTTATGGCCTCATCAACAGCCCTGTTGCTGGTTTCTCATTTTGAGGGTTTTGGGGTTCCGATAATTGAGGCAATGCAGTGTGATGTTCCGGTGATCGCTTCAAATGTAACCAGTATGCCTGAAGTTGCGGGAGATGCTGCACTTTATGTTGAACCCTGCTCTGAAAACAGTATCTCATCTGCAATGAATAAAATCGTAGAGGATAAAGAGCTAAGGCGGGTGTTGGTTGAGAAGGGGAGATCCCAGAGGGAAAAGTTTTCCTGGGATAAAACTGCCGGCCTGCTGTGGGAAAGTATGAAGAAGTGCATGTAAGGAACAATCATTGCAAAATTGCTTGTATTTTTGCAATCGGAATATATCGAAAACTCTAAAGAAACACTACGCTATGCGTGAATTGAAAAGACACAGGGTTTATGACCTTCTGAAAAATGAGAGCACCCAGCTGATCAACAGCGAGGTGAATGTAAAAGGCTGGGTAAGGACAAGACGGGGGAACAAAAATGTGGCCTTTATTGCATTAAATGACGGATCCATTATCCACAGCATACAGGTAGTCGTGGATGTGAAGTCTTTTGGCAATGATGAGTTACTCCGCAATATAACCACCGGTTCCTGTGTTTCGGTAAATGGCAAACTTGTTGAGTCGCAGGGTAAAGGGCAGAGTGTTGAAATACAGGCTTCTGATATTCATCTGTATGGCACGGCCGATCCTGAAAAATATCCTTTGCAGAAGAAAGGACACTCCCTGGAGTTTTTGCGCGAGATTGCCCACCTGAGGCCCAGGACCAATACTTTCGGGGCGGTTTTCAGGATTAGGCATGCACTCTCTTACGCTATACATAAATACTTCAATGACAATGGGTTCTACTATCTGCATACTCCGGTAATTACCGGGTCAGATGCAGAGGGTGCAGGTGCCATGTTCAGGGTTACAACCCTGGACATGAAAAATA
>PWNY01000029.1 GCA_003557805.1 Bacteroidales bacterium
AAACGGTGGCGTTCATACTGAAACTTCCCACGGCCCCGCTGAAGTTATCCGGCCGGTTCAGGGCAGGCAGGGGCTTTACGTTTAGTGTCAGGCTTTCTGAACGAACCTTGTGCGGAATGGTCTGATACCTGTCAAATAGAGAAGAGCCTCCGAAAAACTCATCAAAAAGGCTTCCGGGTCTCTGCTGGGAGGGCTGCCTCATTCTCACCGCCATTTCAACCTCCACCGGTTCAATCCTTATCTCCCCGCTTCTTTGGGGGAACACTGCCATCCTTCTAATCTCCACTGTGTTGTACCTTATACCATTTACCACTTCAGCAGAAGCTTGCGGCTGCTGAGTCCCGGAAAGGTTTTCGGTCCAGAGACCTGCAAAACCAGGAAGCCTTTCAATTGAATAGTTTGTTACAGGAAGCCTGGTATAGAGCCTGTAGCTGATAATTACCTGTTCACCCCTGTAGGGGTTACTGTTACTGGCACTCACCCTGATAAAAATATCTTCAGGACCAGGTGCCGCAGGTTCCTGCACCTGCCTTGGATCATCCCTTTCTGCCTCCTGTCTTTCCTGTCCCGGAGGTAGCACCTCAACCCGAACATCCGGTGAGTGATACTCTTTTCCCTCAACAAGGGCAGATGCGGGTTGAATGGTATAAGTGCCTTCCTGCCTGGGTTCAAGAATATATGAATAGGAGTAAGAAACCGTTGTGGTTACCTGGTTGTTAATGATCTGCGTGGATGTGCTGGTTGACTGGCTTGGGCCTGACAACACCCTGAAATCATCGAATGACGGAGCTTCAAAACTTTCCGGCCTGGCATTCAGGGTAAAGACTACCCTAAACCTTTCACCCATAGCCACTGATGATGGTGCATTTACCTGCAATTCAGGCCCTTCAGCCTTCACTGTGGCGGATGTCAGAAACAGACAAACTGAAACTATCTTAATAACTGTATTCATGTTATTTACCTTCTAATTTCTTTATAAAGGCAAAAGTCTCCATTACCAATCCCTTCTTACGGAGGTCTCAGCAGTATCGGCATCCTCGTCACGGATTATGTTTTCCTGAACCTCCTGTTCCTGCTGCATCAGGGCATCGAGGATCCTTTCAGCGTCCTCCTGCGTCAGTTGATCGGGTGTATGCTCTGTATCTTCACCATGAGAATCTTCTTCATCATCTCCATTTTGCGCTTCGGGCCTGTCCTGTTCTCTTTCACTTTCATCCCTGCCGTCATTCATTGGATCCTGATCCTCTTGCGGAGGAGGCTCATCAAGGAGGTTCTTGGCATATGCCAGGTTATAGCGCGTATTCTCCTCTCCGGGTGACAACCTCAGGGCTTTTTTATATGCATCAATGCTCTCCTGTATCATCCCCCTGCCAAGGTATGAGTTCCCAAGGTTGTGCAGCACGTTTGTCAGTTCCTTTTCACTTGTTGCCTGGTGGGTCAGGGAATTAAAAATCTCCCCGGCCTCTTCAAGCCTTCCCTGCTTATAAAGTGTATTTGCCAGGTTATATAATGCCAAAAAGCTGTCACCATCATCCTCAATAGCCTGCCTGTATTTTTCCTCGGCTTCGGCATACTTCCCGTCATCAAACAGCCTGTTTCCCTGCCTTATCTGCTGCCTGCCTCCGGTAGCAGCTGCTTCGGCTATTACCAGGAGCAAAAGAATGAATAAAGGATACTTCAGTTTCATAGAATTAAATGATTTCATTTAAAGATATTTATCTTCATAAACCATCTGTTTTTCCTCTCCATTATTATCAGTTCAGTTATCATCAAAATGAGTGCCACAGCGATGAAGAAGTAAAACCGGCTTTCATATTCAGCGAAAACAAAGCTTTCGTAGCTTTGTTGTTCCATTTTACGTATCTCTTCTACAATGCTTCCGATACTCATATCCGGCCCGCTGCCATGACGGAAAACCCCGCCGCCAATCGCTGCAATACCCTTCATCAGTTCCTCGTCATAGCGGGATATTACTGTATTACCATCGTTGTCGCGCATAAACCCCTGAACCTGTCCGTTTTCGACAATTGGGACCGGTGCACCCTCGCGGCTCCCGATACCGATTGTATGTATTATTATTCCCTGTTCAGCAGCTCTTTGTGCAGCTTCCAGGGGGTCATCATAATGACTTTCTCCATCGCTGATCAGGATTATGGTCCGGCTCCTGTCGCCGCTTTCACCAAGCGCCGCGACCGATCTGTTTAACGCACTGCTGATTGAAGTTCCCTGCAGCGATACACTGTGGGTGTTTACACTTTGCAGCAGCATTCTGGCTGCGCGAAAATCTGCAGTCAGGGGAATCTGGGTGTGTGCACTGCCGGCAAACACCACCAGAGCGAACCTGTCCTGCTCAAGCTTGTCTATAAGCCTCCCGACTGCCAGCTTTGCCCTCTCAAGCCTGTCCGGGCTGATATCCCTTGCCAGCATGCTGCGGCTTACATCCAGTGCAACGACTATATCGACTCCTTCACGTTTTGCCTCTTCTGTCCTGCTGCCGACCTGCGGGTTTATGGCTGCCAGCGTCATAAACGCAATTGCAAGCATGGTAAGGATGAATTTCAGCTTTATCCTCACAAGACTGGAGAAGGGGAGTATGCTCTTTACGGCTTGCTCATTTATAAAGCCCCTGACAGCCCTTTTCCGGATGTAGAGGTAGGTTATGAATACCAGAACCAGTAATGGTATAAGCGCGAAAAGCAGCGCAAGCCCCGGGTTTTCATACCGTATCATTTCCATACCATCAAAGCGTTTTAAAATATCTGTATATATCCATTTTACGGGATCTTTTTAAGCCACGTGTACCTGAGCACACTGTCAGTAAATGTCAAAAACATTGCAATCAGCAACAGGGGCAGGTATTCGTCCCTGGTATGTGTATATTCAGTATGCTCGATTATGCTCCTTTCAAGCTGGTCGATCTCTTCATATACCATGTCCAGAGCACCGGGAGTGTCTGCCCAGAAGTATTCACCTGTTGTTATACCGGCAATTTGTCTTAACAGTTCAACGTCAACAGGTATTTCAACATCCCTGTACTGTATTCCGTAGGGGGTTTCAAAAGGGTAGGGGACAGGCCCGTCACTTCCCACACCTATTGTATATACCCTGATTCCATACATTGATGCTATTTCTGCTGCCGTAAGCGGGTCTATTGAACCGGTATTGTTAATGCCATCAGTTAATAGCACAATTACCCGGCTTTCTGCATCACTGTCACGCAGGCGGTTTATCGCGGTAGCAAGCCCGTCACCAATGGCGGTACCGTCTTCAACCATACCGGGCCCGGCAGAAGAGATCAGTTTCTTTACCAGTGAATGGTCTGTGGTAAGCGGGCAAAGTGTAAAACTGCGGCCACTGAATACCGAAACCCCGATCCTGTCGCTTACTCTCATATCAATAAAATTGATGGCCGTATTTTTTGCGGCTTCCATCCTGTTTGGAGGAAAATCCTCCGCAAGCATCGATCCGGAAATATCCAGTGCTATCATTATGTCAATTCCCTCGACCGATACCTCCCTTGTACTCCTTGTACTTTGAGGCCTGGCCATTGCAGTTATCAGAAATGCCAGGGCAATGAACCTGAGAATGTTCGGCAGGTTCCGGAGCTTAAGCCTAAAGCTTCTTTTTAAGCCGGCCAGGTAGGAATGGGAGTATTTAATATCGGCCGACCTTTTTGAGGCAT
>PWNY01000138.1 GCA_003557805.1 Bacteroidales bacterium
CGAGGAAACCAAGCATGGGGGCTGCACCGGCCACTGTTCCCAGAACTGCGATATTTTTTTCGAGCTTTGCTATCTCAAGCTTACCCACATTTTCTATCGCTGCATTTATATCGCTAAGGGGCCTGCCGATCCTGACTATTCCTTTTGCTATCATCCTTGCAATTGGCGACTGGTTGTTGCGACAGAGTGATTTTGCTGAATCTATCCGGCCGTTATGGATAAAGTCGCGGATATTGTTCATGAAATTGGTCTCTTCATTTGAGGCCCTGCTTATTGCGAAATACCTCTCTATAAAGATATAGATCGCTACTATTGAAAGTATGGCGAGGGGGATCATAACAATACCCCCTTTCAGTGCGAGGCTCCAGAATGAAAGAGTCTCCTGCCCGGGCACCTCGGTCTGCGCCAGTGTATCGGCCAGCTCCACCTGCGCCCCGTTCTGAATCTGTAATAAAAACGAAGTCAACATCGGCAATTGAATTACTTATTTATTTACTAGTGTAATAACTAAAGTGTAGTGCTTTTATTTTACCAAAAGCAAAAGTACATGATTTTTTTTTCAATACATATTTAACCGGTATACAAAATTTTAAGGACAAACCAATAATATCCAGTATAGCCAATTAAACTCTTTTTACTATCTTTACGGTCTTGTTTTGAATTTATAAAAATGTAGAGATTATGAAGAAGATTAAAGTAGCAATTAACGGTTTTGGCCGTATTGGCAGGTTGACCCTTAAGGCAGCCCTGCAGAAGGAGAATGTTGATATAGTAGCGGTGAACGACTTGACCGACAGCGGCACACTTGCCCATTTGCTAAAGTACGACTCGGTACATGGAAAATTTCCGGGCAGCGTATCCGCAGATGGTAATGACCTGATTGTAAATAACAAAAAGATCAAGGTATATGACGAGAAAGATCCTGCAAATCTTCCCTGGAAAGAACTGGGCATAGATGTAGTTGTTGAAGCAACAGGTGTTTTCCGCGACAGGAAGAACATAAGCAAACATATCCAGGCAGGCGCCAGGAAGGTAGTACTTTGCGTGCCTTCTAAGTCAGCCGACGATGTTGATGCAACTGTTGTACTGGGTGTTAATGACCAGGATATAAAGCCTGAGCATGAAATATTCTCGAATGCATCCTGTACCACCAACTGCCTTGCTCCGGTGGCCAAGGTGCTCAACGACAGCTTCGGTATCAAGCAGGGGCTGATGAACACCATCCATTCCTACACCAATGACCAGATCATTCTTGATGCACCCCACAAGGACCTGCGCCGTGCACGTGCCGCAGCAATGTCGATCATTCCGACAACCACAGGTGCTGCAAAGGCTGTAGGACTGGTGATTCCCGAACTAAAAGGCAAGCTTGACGGTTTTGCCATGAGGGTACCCACACCGGATGGTTCAGTAGTTGACCTTACGGTAGAACTCAACAAGGAAGTGACAAAGGATGAGATAAACAGCGCGTTTAAGAAAGCAGCTGAAGGCCCGATGAAGGGCATACTTGAATATTGTGACGAACCGCTTGTTTCTACCGATATTATCGGAAACACGCATTCATCGATTCTCGACTCCATGCTTACGCAGGTAATCGGAGGCCGTTTCGTGAAAGTGGTTTCATGGTATGATAATGAATTCGGTTATGCCAACAGGGTAGCCGACCTGGTTGGAAAAATAGGTTAAGGGAAAGACACTGTCAGTGTCATGGCAAGGTTTTATAGAAACCCGGGGTCTTCCGATCCCGGGTTTTTTAATGCATCTTTTTTCCACCCCTGAAGCTCTCCTCAAATCGACGAAGACGGCGGTAAAACTTCTTTTTCCTCTCGGAGTTTAAAAGCAGGTTCAGCTGCGCGGGATAGGACTTCCACCCAAGGCGCTTGTAGTCAACTATTACCGGCCTATACCTCTTAGCTGATAATTTTTGTACAAAAACATTCTCCCCCAGCCTGAATGCATCGAAAAACCAGATGTTATATTTCTCTAAAAGAGAGACTATCCTGTCAATATCGCTCCAGAAATACTCATTGGACACCCTGCCGTAAACTGAAAGCGAAAGAGAATGGCTGCCATCATGGTCCATTGGCCGGCCGGTGACCAGGTATTTTCCGCGAAACTCCACAACTGGTGAAAAATAAGGTTTGAGTTCGTCAGGAAGGGACTGGTAGGTAAGGAACTCCTCCCGGTTAGGATCACGCTTGAAAAGGAAAAGGTGTAGTTTCTGCAAAGGTTTGAGGTCTGACCTGAGTTTCTTAATACACAGCCCGGGCTCGCCTTCGACGGCATAACACTCCCTGAAGTGACCCTCACCTATCTTTTTTCCAGGCTCAAACATTTAACAATCCCTTTAAAATTCAAGCCAAAAATAATCATTTTGCATCTTACCGCCTTTTATCCATTTTAACTATTTTAGCGCCCGGAAGGATGTCAGGTATAAAAACGAAAATATGTACCCTAAGGAAAAAAAGAATCTGGACCCCGTAAGGGACTACCTGCTCGAATGGTTCTACCGCTTCGCAGCCAGTGGCGGCATACCCAGGTCCTGGGCAGGACCTGACCTGTCATCCCTTCCGGAAAACCCTCCCTGCTCCGTGCCACTGAAGATCGAGATTGTCAGCCATTGTTATAAATATGCAAACATTCTCACCTACCAGCTAAGTTCCCTTGTTAACTTCCCTCCGCAGAATGCAGACATAACCATGACTGTATTCTACTGGGAGGGCGATACAAGGACAAAGGAGATAATTAACCATTTTGGCAGTATCAAAGTAAAGAATCTCAGGTGGAACTGGCAGGCATTACCGGAGCAGTATCTTATGCGCAGGGCCATTGGAAGGAACCTTGCCGCAAAGAACACAAAGTGCGACTGGATTTTCTTTACTGACTGTGATGTTCTGTTTCGTGAAAGGGCTCTCGACAAGCTGGCCGGGAAGCTGCAACAAAATAGCAACCTGCTCGTGTACCCCCGTTATCACATGGTCTCGGACCTGCTACCAAATGATGACCCTCTATTCCGGGATTACAAGGAGGATGGTTTTGTGAGGGATATAGATCCGGCGCGCTTCTATCCTGAAGAGAGGACAAGGGCCGTGGGAGGTTTCCAGATCACCAGGGGTGATGCCGCAAGGCTCGCAGGTTACTGCAACAGCATCCCATATTACCAATATCCGGTCAAAAGGTGGAGGAAAGCATATGAAGACAGGACGTTCAGGTGGCTGCTCGGCACCCAGGGCAGCCCTCTGGACATTTCCGGATTTTACAGGATAAGGCATTCCGAGAAGGGAAGAAAGGGTAAAATCGTTGGCGTTCACAAAGGGGGTTAACAATAGTTCCCTTTTTTGTTTTAACTTTGGATTATAACCTGTTTTTCAAAATAAGCGGCTAAAAACAAACAAAAACAAACAATATGTCCAGAAGACTTTTGCTTATCAGTAACTCCACTAATTACGGCGAACAGTACCTTGAGTATACCATACCGCATATAAGGGATTTTCTGCCTGAAGAAACCGGCGAAGTTCTTTTTGTCCCATACGCCGGAGTTTCCATGTCATACGATGAGTATTCAAAAAAAGTAGAGACTGTCTTCAACAGGATGGGGTACGGTGTAAAATCGCTGCACAAAAGCACTGACCCGGTGGATGAGGTGAAGAATGCCGGGGCTATAGTTGTTGGCG
>PWNY01000350.1 GCA_003557805.1 Bacteroidales bacterium
AACAAAGTAGTGTCAAGCCGCTACCAGCAATGGTACGGGACGCGGAGGATACTCGAGCAACTGAGAGAGCGGGCACCGGAACTGGTAATCGACGGAAGGCAGCAGTATCACCATTTCGGCAGCTGGACCTGGCTTGCAGGAACATACCCCCATCCGATGATGTCAGATGAACAGCCGGCAAGCTTTATTCCGATAACCGACCTGAGCACAAGCCGGATAAACGGATCAAGGCAGCGGTATGTAGCTTACCGGCTCATGAGCCGTGACTTCACACCAATGGAGGTACTCCCGGGCTTCATTACACACCAGACACAGAGAAGCGATGCAGACAGGGTTATGCGCCGCGACCGTTTCAGGCCGAGGGACTGGGACTACCTGGGCTGGAGGTTTAACCTTATCTCTTCGGTGGCAACAGCACCTTTCAATCATGTGATAAATTACCTACCTGCAAGGGATATCCAGGAGTTTAATGCCTTTTCAGAGGCCGACCAGGCATTCTTCAGGCAATGGCTGGACTTTACCGATGAGAACATAGAATACATGAGAAATGTCAGGCCCATAATTGGCCAGCCAATGAAAGGGCGTTGCGACGGCACCTCGGCCATTATAGGCGACAATGGCTATATATTTGTTTTTAACCCAAACTACCGGGAAATTCAAACCGGCTTCAGCATTGACAGGTCCATAGGGCTCACAGAAGGTGAATCTTTCACAATGACCCAGATTTACCCACACGAAGGGCTTATAATGGAACCCGGTATTATCAGTTATGGCGACTTTTTCAAACTGGACATGCCGGGTATAACAGCAAAGGTCTTCAAAATAGAGCCTGCCGAAGGTATCACAGAACCCTTGCTGGTGAATACCACGGGAGAGGCGGCTTTAGAAAACAATGAGTTAGTACTGACCGGTGTAAGCGGGGAAATAGGATCAAAAAGGGAGATATCGGCAATTATCCCTGATAACAGTAATATAGAAAGGCTTGTTGTCAATGGCATCGAAACAGACTATACCAGAACGGAAAACAGGGTTAGTGCCTTAATTGAGTTCGAAGGCGAGTATTTCCCGAAAGCAAAGGGATTTGTGGATTATGACCCTGAGTTCAGCGGCAGAACAGTTGAAACTACTTTAAAGATTCCTTCTAGGATATTCCGCCAGCTTGAAAAAAGGAAGGAGGAGTGGCCGGTCACTTATACCGATGATGACATACTGGCCCCGTGGCTGGAGCCATCACGGCTGCTTCTCTACATACAGGTTGCCGACCCCTACAGGTATTATGAGGAGGAGGTCATGATAGGGGATGAAATGGTCAGCGTTCAAAGGATGAGGCCGATCAGGGCGGAAGAATACAGCATTGAGGTGAACGGGAGCAGCTACCATCTGAATGAGGCCTACAACGGAGTATATCCATATGAGGAGAGGACTTACCTTGGGGTCTTTGCAGATATATCATCACTGGAACCGGACAGGGATTACAGTATCAGGGTCACACTGCCGGAAGGGCTTGAGCCTGGACAGTTCCAGGGAATATTTATAGAGAATGTTGAAAATGAGTATACCGATAAGATCATAACCCAATAAAAACATGAAAATACATGAAAGTATCAGATTTGCGGCAATTGCATTGTTCTTTGGAGTTACCCTGTTTATAAGTCCATGCTCTCTTTTTTCACAGGAGCAACAGCCCGGGGCAGTTATCAGTGTGGATGTCCGGCAGGAAAAGCACGAGATCCCCTCTGCCCTGTCAGGGATTTTTATGGAGGAGATCAACCATGCTTTTGACGGGGGGCTTTATGCAGAACTCATTCGCAACAGGGCTTTTGAGGAAGGTATAGTTCCCGGTGGCATGAAGCTGGTAGAAAACGAGGACGGTTCATTAAGGATGGAACTTGAGAGCCTGCCTGACGGAGTGCCTGAGGAGAACTGGCCCATGCCCTGGCCGTGGAACGGGAACTGCGGCTGGGATCCCGACAGGGCGCTGATTGGATGGTCACTAAGGTCACAGGGTGTAACATACGGTTCCACCGAAACAGACCGCATGGTGCTTACTCGGGACAACCCTCTTAACAAGGCACGTACCTATTCACTTGAACTTGATATCGCCCCCGGTAACTCACAGGAGGAGCTAAGCCTTATTAACAGCGGTTACTGGGGAATAAATGTGGTTGACGGCACCGAGTATGATCTCAATTTTTATCTGCGCCCCCACTCTTTTAACGGAGAACTGAGGGTTGCCCTGGAGGATGCCCAGGGCAATGAACTGGTTAGTCACTCATTTGGACGGGTGGAGCCGGCAGATCAGTGGAGGAAGTTCAGTGCCAGGCTAAGGGCGAAGGGAAACTGCCCCGGGGGAAAGTTTGTGATGACCTTTAAAGGTAAGGGAGGGCTGCAGCTTGACTGGGTTTCACTATTCCCGCCCACATATAAAAACAGGGAGCACGGCTTGCGGAAAGACCTTGCAGAATATCTTGAGAAGTTAAGACCAGACTTTGTCCGTTACCCAGGGGGCTGTTATACCCAGGGACTTTCCTGGGAGTCAGCTCCCGACTGGAGGAACATGGTCAAACCCCACGTGGAAAGGCCGGGAGAATGGGGCTACTGGGAATACAGGTCAACCGATGGCTTTGGTTATCATGAGTTTTTACAGTTCTGTGAGGATATAGGTGCCGATGCAATGTACGTGGCATTTGCAGGAATGACGGTACATCCGCACAACAACTGGCCGTTGGAGGATATTGACACAATAATACAGCAGAGCCTGGATGCGATTGAATATGCAATCGGCCCTGTTGACTCAAAATGGGGAGCCGTAAGGGCAAAGATGGGTCATCCCGATCCTTTCCCACTAAAATATATCCAGATTGGGAACGAACATCCCCCGGCAATATACGGGGACTATTATGTAAGGTTCAGGGAGGCCATCAAGGAGCAATACCCTGATATGATAGTGATAATGAGTATGTACTGGAGCGGGCTTAACTGGCCCGCCATTGAGCGTGCGGGGAATGAAAACATAGACATGGTAGATGAACATGCATACAGGCACCCTGACTGGATAAGGAGTAACTTTGACTATTTTGACAACTATGAAAGGACCCCATGGGGTGTATATGTCGGAGAATATGCTTCACAGCGATATACAGGAGATCTTTACTGTGCCCTTAGTGATGCCGCATACATAATGATGATGGAGGAGAACGGGGATATTGTAAAAATGGCAAGTTATGCACCTCTTTTTGTGAATGTAAACGACAGGAGCTGGAATGTAAACCTGATAGAGTTTGACGCATCAAGGAGCTTTGCAAATACAGCATACTATGTCCAGAAAACCTTTAACGAACACAGGGCCGATGTAAGCCTGGAGTCCGGCCTGGAAGTCTTTCCCGAGCCGGATCTGGACCGCCCACTGATGGGAGGCAGGATAGGCCTTGGATCATGGAATACCCAAAATGAGTTCCGTGACCTGAGAATATACGACGAATCGGGAGAATTGATTTACAGTGAGGATTTCAGCGACCTGGATAACTGGGAGATATCATCCGGTGAACAGTGGCAGGTGTCCGGCGGGATACTGCAGCAGACGGACCCGTCTGTGGCCACTGCAACTATATTCCTTAATGAACCCGGGCTGACAACGGGCAGGGT
>PWNY01000319.1 GCA_003557805.1 Bacteroidales bacterium
AACCATCTAATAACAGGACATATTCATTGGTTAACCCGGAATAACTTATTGATTTCTACCTTTGACAAGTAATCACAGAACGGAAATGCAATCATAAATTATTTCATTTCTGATAACAACGCTATCACTCCGATATCGCGGTATACTACACATCTCCCTCGATGATAGTGGATTACGGTGACTTATCAGTTACTAATTCAATAATCATAAGAAAACTGTTAGCTATGGCACGAAAACCAAGTGAAATACATGCTGTCGATGCGCTCGAGCGAAAAGGTGTCCAGGTTGACAGCTACATTAACAAAGAAATCCTGGTGCCCCCTGATTACTTACTGCTCGGCAACGGTAGTTGGGCAAAAATCGACTTTTTGGTAAACTATTGTGGTTACCGCCTTGTGCGGTAGCTGCAGATTTCCACTGGTTGAATCTAACTTTTTTGAATAGATTGCATTGGAGCAGGAATTATTATTATGCATGGCAATTTCCATTCTAGAAAAGTCGCAACAACCTGGACTACAGATACGCAGGATACTAACTTATGAAGGTAATTCACGAGATTATTGACTATTTATTGAACTCTGGTTTCATATCACAACACGAGGTTGAAGTTCTTGAAAAAAGAGGATACTACGATAAGCCTCGCCTCTATGATGATGACATATACTATTATTATAAATATAAAAGAAAGGATCAGTTATGGGATGAGTTCAATAGTGAAGAAAATTTACGTGAAGAAAAGTATCTTGAAATTGAGAGGCAATTTGAGGAAAAAGATCGGAGAAGGGTTAAAGAACTAAACCGAAGCAGCAAGACTAAACGCAAAATAAGATCTGATCAAAAGAAGGGTGATATTAATCTCTTTGCCAAAGAAAACGAACTTTGGTGGCAGCCGCCTGAAAGGATTCGAATTACAAATAGAATCTGTTCCAGAGTCCCTGAATTTAAAAGGTATAAAGAGTATGTATTTACGAATGTTTCAGTTTTTTGGGATCATCTTTTTAAAGTATCTGCACCGGTGCAGGGATTAACGCACTCCGGTGATATTCCCAAAACCCTGTTACGACATAAGAGCGGTGGGATTAGGAGCGAATGGATTCAGAATTTTCTTGAAAACTGTGATATAGTAATGGAGGTTCTTAACGAAAAGAATTACAAGCTGAAAGCTAAAAAGCATATTCATCCGAAAACTTATTGTAAGTTGATTAAATCAAGGAAGTTTGAATCTCATGGATGGTCTATTTTCCTAATTGTTGATAGAAGCAAATCAATACAGATAACCAACAAGCATGGAGCCTTCACACTGAAAAAAATGAATACATAAAAAATATGGAAGCTCTTACATTAAGCCAGGCGAAAGCATTAATTCAGACACTTGCGCACAAAGAAAGTATTTTGCTACTCTCTGCCCCAGGTGTCGGGAAGTCAGATATTGTTAAACAGGCTGCCGAAGAAAAGGGATTGGAAGTCAGGTCGTTACTTGGCACTCAAATAGCTCCGGAAGATGTGAGCGGAATTCCACGCATCATCAATGAGCGTTCTGTATTTTGCCCACCGCGTGTGTTACTGCCGGAAAACCCAAAGCCATTCTGTCTTTTTTTGGATGAATTTCCTGCTGCTGCACCAGATGTTCAAAAAGCACTTTATGCGTTGCTTCTTGAGAGACGTTTGGGTGAGCATGAGTTGCCAAAAGGTACCTGGGTAGTTGCAGCCGGAAACAGGCATGAAGACCGGGCATTTGTAAGGCAGATGAGCAGTGCCCTTGTTAACAGAACATTTCAGCTTCAGGTCAAAGTAGATGCTAAAGAGTGGCTGATTTGGGCAGAGAAAAATAATATCCGGGAAGAAATAATAAGTTTTATTTCCTTTCTGCCGGATGCCCTGATGAGGGAGGTGCCGGCTGAGCCGGTGCCTTTTTCCACCCCAAGAGCCTGGGCATCACTCTCTTCAGCTATGGACCTTGCTTCAAAATCCGGGCTTATGAATCAGGATATTATCAGAATTTTGAGCTTTGGCCGACTTTCAGCTTCTGATGCGGCAATATTTAGTTCACTGTCGGAAACACAGATAAATGACCTGAAGCCGGTAAAAAATTATATTGAGCAGCCGGACCTTTTGCCAAGCGATATATCGGCACTCTGGTTTATCCTCAATCTGATAAAGAAAAAACTTCTTAACGGCAGCACTAAAATCGAGAAACATATTTTGAATTCATTCTTGTTAAAGTTGCCAAAGGAACAAAGATTTGCGCTGCTTGCCGGGAACGTCCACAATTGGGGTAATTTAGGTGCAAATCAAGCAATTTTGGAATCATTAAAAGAGATAACCGGGTTGTCAAAATGACAGAGAAAGAGAGAGTTACGTTTCTGAAAAATGCCACTTATTTGGTTCGGATCAATATTCCGTTTCTGTCGGAATTGTTAGATCATGTGGAATTCATTTCTTCCAAAGAAATTGAAACGGCAGGCATTACAGCAACTGGAAAATTAATCTATAATCCGGAATGGATCAGCTCTCTCTCTTTGAACGATGCAATGTTTATTATTGCACACGAGATTATGCATCTTGCACTGCGTTCACATGATCGTTCTGAGCGTGAAGACAGTGTATTATTTAATATCACCCACGATTTTATCATTAATGATCGACTAAAACGATTGCTTAATTTTCAACACGTTCCGGCCAATGGATTGGATTGGGATCTTGAATACAGTGGGTATTACCCTTTAGAGGATAAATCTGCTGAGGAGCTTTTAACGTTTATACGGGATGTTTATAATGATGGGAGATTCGAAGAGGATATATTTCGAAAGCCATGGGCTTCTGATACAGAGAGTATTACAAAAGTCTATGCAGATTTGAATTTTAAGAATACAATTATTAAAACCCAGCCATTCGCGGATAAATTGAGAGATTTGTTACCTGAAGAAACAACAAAATCAAAACCTAAACTAAAAAACGATGACTCCGGTTTATTAGAATTGAATACGGATGTCATTAGCCGGGAAATCGAAAGGATCTTATTTCCGAATGTAACTCAGGGGGAACTCGAAATCCAAAAAAAGCAAACTGATAATATCATAGGCGAGGTTCTAAGCCAAAAATTGGTAATGGACAAAAGTGCTGAAATATTTGATGTATTAAAGGGTGATACTGCCGGCAGTTTTACTCAGAATTATG
This sequence comes from Bacteroidales bacterium, assembly GCA_003557805.1. Classification (GTDB taxonomy): domain Bacteria; phylum Bacteroidota; class Bacteroidia; order Bacteroidales; family UBA7960; genus PUPG01. The sequence continues at coordinate 3,178 of PWNY01000319.1, forward strand.
AAGCATTACGCTCCTTTCACAAACCACCATGGGAAATGGCTTTGCAAAACTGGATGGAGCACATCGAGAGAACGGGAAGAACCTATTCGCGTCCAAGCAGGAGAGGGCAATTCGCTGATTTTGTAAGGCCCGGATTTAAACGCGAAGGCCAGACCCTTCACATTGTTTTGGATACCAGCGGCTCGATGGATGACATACTGGGGAAGATTTTGGGAATTATTGCCTCTTTTTGTGAGGCACTGATGATTCCATCGGTTCACATTATACAGTGTGATACGGAAATCAGTGAGGACAGCTGGTATTCTCCTTCGGAGCTGCTTCATTTTACCGTTAAGGGGCTGGGTGGAAGTGATATGTCAGCAGGCATGCAACAGTTAGCAGAGGACGATCAGGTAGAACACGCTCTGGTCATTACAGACGGCTGGATCGATTATCCGAAAGATCCCATGCCTTATGAAGTGCT
>PWNY01000063.1 GCA_003557805.1 Bacteroidales bacterium
CCAGCTCATACTTGAAACCGAAGAGGACCTTGCGGGTCTTCCTGAAAGTGTCAGGTCAGCAGCAGCCGATGCAGCAGAGAGTGCCGGCGTTGATGCACCCGGAATAGTTACACTGCATAATCCAAGCTGGATACCTTTTCTGCGTTTTTCCGAGAGGAGGGATCTGCGCGAAAAGGTGTTTACTGCATATTTCATGCGCGGTGACAATGACAATGAAAATGACAACAAGGATCTGTTCGCCGAACTGATGCAGCTCAGGTTAGAAATGGCCAGGTTGCTGGGCTATAACAATTACGCCGAGTATTTCCAGGATATACAGATGGCTGAAAATCCCGGCAATGTGTATGATTTCCTGTATCAGATATGGGAGCCTTCGATAGAGCTCGCAAAACAGGAGAGAGACCAGATGCAGGCAATAATCGAAAGGGAAGGCGGGGACTTTGACCTTCAGCCATGGGACTGGTGGTTCTATGCTGAAAAGCTGCGTAAAGAACAGTATGACCTGGATGATTCAGAGCTGCAGCCATATTTTGCAATAGAGAATGTCAGGGAGGGAAATTTTCTGCTGGCAAACAAACTCTTCGGCCTCAGCTTTGAGGAAAGACCCGAAATCCCTGTATATCACGATGAGGTTGAGGCTTTCGAGGTATTTGACAGGGATGGCAGCCATCTTGGGATACTGTTCATTGATCCGCATCCCAGACCAGGCAAAAGGGGTGGTGCATGGTGCGGAACCTACAGGTCAGGATCGTATGAGAATGGTGAAAAGATATATCCTATAGTAACCATCGTAATGAACTTCAGCAGGCCCTCAGGGGGGCAGCCTGCCCTTCTTACATGGGATGAGACTACTACCTATTTTCACGAGTTTGGCCATGCCCTTCATAACTTCTTCGCCGATGGCCTTTACAGGAGGACCAGCCGTAGCGTTCCAAGAGACTTTGTGGAGCTTCCCTCACAGATACTTGAAAACTGGGCCGGAGAACCCGAGTTTATGAGGGAGTATGCCCTTCACTACCAGACTGGTGAGCCAATGCCTTCTGAATTGCAGGAAAAGATGCGTAATGCTGAGTTCTTCAACCAGGGCTTTATAAATACCGAGTATATCGCTGCTGCCATTCTGGATATGGACTGGCACACCGCTGACCATGGGGATGAGATTGATGTACGTGCATTTGAGAAGCAGTCATTGAGCAATATGGGGCTTATTGATGAGATAAAGCCACGTTACCGCACGACCTATTTTAACCATATATTCGGAACAGGATATGCTGCCGGCTATTATGTTTACCGCTGGGCGGGCGTTCTCGATGCCGATGCCTTCATGGCTTTCAAGGAGTCAGGAGACCTGTATAACCAGGAGCTGGCGGAGCGTTTCCGCAGATATATACTGGCTGAGAACTCACTCAGGGATGGTATGGAAGCATATGTGGAGTTCCGTGGCCAGGAACCTGATATAGAGCCGTTTTTGATAAGGAGCGGTCTGAAAGAGTAATAAGGCGGTTGAAGATTTATAATTATTCACTATGGCTCTGGACACAATAATTGAGCTTAAGGATGTTTCTGTATTCCAAAAGGATATCCTTGTCCTTTCCGGTGTCTCCATGTCGGTTGACAGGGGACAGTTCTGTTACCTCATAGGCCGGACCGGATCAGGCAAAAGCAGTTTGCTAAAGACCCTGTATGCCGACCTGCCGTTGGTAGATGGTTACGGCAGTGTTGCAGGTATGGAACTAAAGGGTATAAAGGACAGGGATATTCCTTACCTGAGGCGTAAGATTGGAATAGTGTTCCAGGATTTTCAACTGCTTAATGACCGTACTGTAAAGGATAACCTTCTGTTTTTAATGAAGGCAACAGGGTGGCGTGACAGGATCGCCATGGAGGAGAGGATGGAGGATGTGCTGAGCAAGGTTGGTTTGTCCACCAAGGGTTTTAAGAAACCTCACCAGCTTTCAGGCGGGGAGCAGCAGAGGGTGGTGATTGCAAGGGCATTGATAAATGATCCGGATGTAATACTTGCCGATGAACCAACCGGAAACCTCGATCCCGAGACCAGCGAGGGCATTATGGAACTTATGCTGGATATTAGCACCACCGGCAGGGCGGTGCTGATGGCTACCCATGATTACAGTCTTTTTAGCAAGTTCCCGGCACGTATATTCAAGTGCGAGGGAGGAAAGGTCACAGGGACAAACACTGGCGAGGGGGGTGAGCCGTATCCAGGCCACCCGGGTTAAATTAGCCGGCTTAAAAAAACTTTGCATAAAGATTCTTTACTGCCTGCTCCTCTTTTTCCCAGCAAAGTTCCCTGGCAGCCTCCAGGGAGTTATTCCGCCATTGTTCAAGGGATGCAGTATCGGAAAGCATACTTTTAATGCATCCGGCTATCTCTGCCGGGTCATGGCTTTTGACAACAACCCCTGTCTTATATCTTTCGATAATCCTTACAAGCTCGGGCAAATTGCTCACCAGCTGGGGAACCCCTGCCATCATATAGTCAAAGATCTTATTAGGCAAGCTGTAACGGTAGTTTATATTTGTGTCTTTATCAAGGGACACCCCTATACTTGCACATTGTGTATAGATGCGCAGTTTCCCGGGAGGCATCTTCGGCAGAAACCTAACTCTTTCTGTCAGACCCTTGCTGCCAACCATATCTTTTAGCACGGGTAATACATCTCCTGACCCGATAATAAGCAATATTGCATCCTCAATCCCATACTGAGGCATCATGGACATCACCAGTTCCTCCGCACCCCTGTCAATATTGATACCGGTTCCCTGGAGAAGAATTATCCTGGTGTTGGCGGGAATACCAGGGATTTTTTCCTGGCTCTCTTTTAAGGGTCTGTAAAGCGGGAGGTTCCTTACCACGATGGGGCTGATACCGTATTCTCCTTCAAACAGGGCGGCAATTGACTGATTGACGGTGATCATATGCTTCTGCCTTGGCAGAAGCCGTCTCTCCAGCATTTTCCAGAACCTGTAAACAAAGTGCCTTGAAGCCACCTCGGGTGTCCCGGTGAAGTATTCGTGGGCATCGAAAACCAGATGCCTTCCCCTTATGCGGGATACAAGATAGTTAGGCAGCAGGGTATCCAGGTCATTGCTTACAAGAATATCGGGAGGATTAAACAGCAGTGAAAAAAACAATCTTGTATTCAGTTCGGCATAAAAGGGAAACTTTTTTTGGAACCAAATATTCATGAGTTTCACCCTTGCATACTCAGGCTTAAATGGCGGGCTGTCCGTTCGCCTTACCCCTTTAATGCATACCCTGAAGCCCATTTTGCTAAGCGTAATGGCCATTTTGTTCACACGTTGGTCAGTGTAAACATCATTGCTTACTGAAAGGGTTAGCCTTTTCATTTTTCATTTAATTGTTCCCCCGGGCGCAGGCTGTCCTTGTTTGAACTCCCTTTTTGCTTTCCAATCCTCGATATGCGGATGTTAAGGTATGCAAATATTACGGTCATAAAGGGGCTGATGATATTGAAAAATGCATATGGCAGGAAAGCAACCGTTGGCACACCCAGTACGGCTGACTGTGTCGCACCGCAAGTGTTCCATGGTACCAGAACCGATGTTACCGTTCCGCTGTCTTCAAGGGTCCGGCTGAGGTTTTGCGGACTCAGG
>PWNY01000206.1 GCA_003557805.1 Bacteroidales bacterium
AAAGCTTCTTCAATATCACCCGGACACAAACGAAAACATGGAAATACAATTACCTCACTGGGAAAAGGTAGTTGGAGAAATCTATGAAATATCAGATCATTTACCTCAACTGACCTATGTAGGTTTTGACATAATAATAACAAATGAAGGATTTAAGATATTAGAGATAAATTCATTAACCTCGAGCCATGGTATTTCGCACTATTATCCATATTTTGCAGATGATTATACCAGAGCATACTTCATTGATAAGTTTGAAGACAGGCCTGATAAATTTAGCAGAGTTTTACAAATGCTATACAATAATTAAATCTTTATATTGACAGTAACTTACATCCGCTGAGTGGTAGTATCAAAATGAGATTCATTATAAGAATTGTAAATGTGTTATCAAAGCGAATAATGATAAAAAAGGGATATTCTTCTTATTTTGCATCACAGATACCCAGGATGGTAATAGATGACCTTTTCCAAGGCAAAAATGTAAGTCTCAAAATGAAAATATGGGCTTACAGAAGAGGATTCTTGAGCTCAAAAGCTAGTATTTACAGGATAAATGAAACAAATTTCAAGGATCAATTGCCAGACTTTGAATATCATAAACTGCACCCGCTCAATGGCAGATATAGTAAATGGATAGACGATAAACTGAGCATGAAGTATGTGCTGAGTCCTTTTAATGATTATCTACCAAAATATTATTTTCAGCTGGAAGAGAATGGGATATTAAGATTGATGGATTGTCCTGATGGGTTCAGTCCGACTACAGATGGGATTTTAGCCCTGCTCAGGAGAGAAGGTAATCTTGCTCTGAAACTATATTCCGGGACTCGTGGAGAGGGCTTTTACAGATTATCATATAAGGATGATGATTATTTTCTCAACGCTAAAAAAACCGATGAAACATCAATGAAAAGTCTAATGTCAGCTTTAAAAGGATATTTGATCACAGAATATATAGTATCCCATGACACAATTAAAAAAATATATGATATGACTCCAAATACTCTAAGGCTCCAGGCAATAAGGAATATCAATAAGAAGCCAAGGATAATTGGCAGTTTTATCAGGTTTGGCACCTCTGACAGCGGGATTCTGGAAACACCGCTTGCAGGAGGTGTTTTGGCAGGCATTGATATAAACAATGGCAAAATAATTGAACCCAATATAATCTGTGAGAATGATCTAAAGCGTATTCAATATCATCCTGATACTGGAGAAACAATGGAAATAAAATTGCCTAATTGGGATGATATGGTCCTGAAGATCAATGAGATATTAGATTATCTACCCCAGTTGACATATGTTGGTTTCGATATCGTAATTACAAACGAGGGGTTTAAAATCCTAGAAATAAATTCCCTGACATCTATTCGCGGAATCTCTTATTACTACCCATATTTTGCAGATGAGTATGCTCGGGAATACTTTATCGGTAAGTTCAGGGAAAGACCACATAAGTTCAGGAGAATATTGAAGCAATTGAATGAAAAATGATTCCAGATCCCACTGAAACACACATTGTATGTATATGGAGTTGTTATTGTGCTTTTATATCACCCGCAATTAATATATATAAATATTATAAATAAATGAATATGAGACATGCAAAAAAAACAATTAAAAAAATATTAACGAAATCTCTGATAAAAAGAGGTTATTCTTCTTATTTTGCCCCTCATATACCTAAGATGATGATGGATGATTTTCTCCAGAATAAAAATATGAATTTTCAGCAAAAGATGTGGGCATATAGAAGAGGATTTCTAAGTTCAAGTGCAAGGATATATGAGTTGAACGAATCTAACTATAAAGAACATATGCCTGATCTTGAATATCATAAGCTTCACCCTTTCAATGGCAGGTATGGATCCTGGATAGACGACAAGCTTAGTATGAAGTATGTACTGAGGCCTTTTAATGACATTTTGCCAAAGTATTATTTTCAGATGGAAGAGAATGAAATTCTAAGACTAATGGATTGTCCGGATGGACTCAGTCCGACTATAGATGGGATTTTAAGTCTGTTAATGAAAGAAGGGAACCTGGCTCTGAAGCCTTATTCCGGGACCCGCGGAGAGGGATTTTATAGATTGTCATATTGTGATGGTAACTATTTTATAAACACAAAAAAATCCAGTTTAATTTCAGTTGAGGATCTATTAAGAACATCATCTGGTTACCTGGTCACAGAATATGTTATATCACATGATTCTATCAAAAAGATATATGATGTCACACCAAATACACTAAGGATTCAAATGATCAGGAATAAGAACCAAAAACCAAAACTGTTAGGTAGCTTCATCAGATTTGGAACTTCTAACAGCGGAACTTTGGAAACGCCTCTTGCTGGTGGTATCTTAGCTGGGGTCGATATTGGCAGCGGTAAAATATTCGGTCCGCAGGTATTTGATAATGACCATGCACAGAGCCTTTATTATCATCCTGATACAAACGAAATCCTGGAAATACAACTTCCAAACTGGGAATATATGATCCGGAAGATACACGAGATATTAAACTATATACCACAATTAACTTATGTGGGATTTGATATCGTATTAACAAACGAAGGATTCAAAATCTTAGAAATAAACTCTTTAACATCAATTCATGGTATAGCATGTAACTATCCCTATTTTGCAGACGAATATGCAAGAGAATACTTTACTAGTAAATTCCAGGAAAGACCTGAGCAGTTCCAGAGAATATTAAAGCAATTGCAAGAAACGGATGTGTGAAATTAAAACATGTTTTTGTATGTAAGTGGCAAGCTTTTGGTTGTAGCAATATAATGTACTCGCTTTGTTAATGATAGTGCTTGATATACCACTTTACAGTTTTCACAATCCCGCTTTCAAAATTCTCTTCTGCTTTCCACCCCAGTTCTTTTTCCAGTTTACTTGCATCTATAGCATACCTTCTGTCGTGACCAGCCCTGTCCTCTATGTATGTGATCAGATCCTTATAACTGCCTTGTTGTTTTGGTCTTAGCTCATCCAGTATTTGGCAGATTTTCGTGGCAACATAATTGTTATCCTTTTCATTTCTGCCTCCGACATTGTACGTGTCACCTGCCTGACCTTTATGGTATACAAGGTCTATCGCCTTGCAGTGGTCAAGTACATAAAGCCAGTCACGAATGTTCTTACCATCACCATATATAGGAATTGGATTGTTATTGATGGCATTTCTTATTATTGTAGGAATGAGCTTCTCATCGTGCTGCTTGGGTCCGTAATTGTTCGAGCAGTTTGTGATCACAGTGTTCAGCCCATAGGTATGGTGGTAGCTTCTGACTATCATATCACTGCCTGCTTTGCTGGCACTGTATGGTGAATTCGGGGCATAGGGTGTCTTTTCAGTAAACAGCCCTTCAGAACCCAATGTTCCATATACTTCATCAGTTGATATATGATGAAAACGAGGAGTTGATGATGTCTGATGGTCAGATGAACCTTTATCAATGTATTTTTTGCTTATATAAGAAAGGCTTTTCCATCCAGTATCTGTAAGCCACATCAACAATTGTATGTGTCCCGTTAATGTTTGTTTTTACAAAAATGTCAGGTTGCTTTATGGAATTATCTACATGAGACTCAGCCG
>PWNY01000211.1 GCA_003557805.1 Bacteroidales bacterium
CCCCCTCGCGAATATGTATGCGATATGTCGACGATCGAAGGTACAACTGGACAGGATCGGCGATGCTTTTGGTGTAGAGCACCGTTACACCCGGTATGAAGACGTCCTCGCGGATCAGGATGTTGACTTCGTTCATATCAATACACCCATCAAGTCACACGGTGCGATGTCGATTGCGGCTCTCGAAGCCGGTAAACACGTACTATGTACCGTACCGATGGCTATTAATGTCGAGGAATGCCAACGGATAATCGAATTGGTCCATGATACCGGCCTCAAATACATGATGGCGGAAACAGTCCTGTACTCACGCGAGTTCTTCTTCGTAAGAGAGCTGTACGAGAAAGGGGAACTGGGAAAAATTCAGTTCCTCCAGGGAACACACCACCAAGACATGGATGGATGGCCCGATGCGTGGCCGGGTCTTCCGCCGATGTATTACTCAACGCACTGTGTAAGCCCGTGCCTGGCACTCGTCGGCGGAGAAGCGGAATACGTTTCATGCTTCGGTTCTGGTACGATTCGTGATGAACTCGCATCAGTATACAACTCGCCTTTTGCTGTCGAATCGAGTCACATTAAACTGGTCAACTCTGATCTTAGTGTGCGGGTCTACCGATCCCTCTTCGATACCGCACGACAGTATCGGGAGAGTTTTGATGTATTCGGAACAAAAAAATCGGTGGAGTGGCCTCTAGTGGAAGGCGAAGGACTGGTGCTCCATACCGCTTCGCGTCCACAGAGCCAAACAACTGAGCGAATCCACGCTCCGGATTATGCACATTATTTACCGGAGGAGATCCGACCTTTTACGACAAAAACGTTCCTGGAACTCGACGAGTACCGCCATCTCGCGGCAGGACGCGGCGCGGATCCGGACGGATCGCACTCGCACCTGGTTTCGGACCCAGGATCGCTCGAGGGCCACGGAGGTTCTCACCCCCACCTGGTACACGAGTTTCTCTCGGCACTTGTTGAAGACAGGGATCCGTTCCCCAATGCAACACAATCGGCGAATTACACTTGTGCAGGCCTCCTGGCACATGAGTCCGCAATGAATGGCGGAGCACCGATTTCTCTTGTGGAAAGGGGACTGGTTTCGACGGGAAAGTTTCAATTAAACGCGGAAGGAGAAAGATAGTATGAAACCACAGTCATTTCGAGAAAAAGACAAGGCCGTGATCGAATCCTTTATTACCTTCCGCAGGCAACAGCCACAGGTCGAGCAACACCTCAATCTATCGTGGAGCAACTGGGGTTTTGGAATCGAACCGTTGCAACGATCGGCTGCTCGTCTTGAGAAGTACGGCGTTCGATATATCGAACTTCACGGTAATCGGTACGGTCGCGACCTCGGTTACAAGACGAAAGAAACTCAAAAGATCCTCTCAGATCATGGGATAAGAGTATCGGGTGTTTGCGGGATGGTAAGTCCTCAATGTGAACTATCGAGCAACGTACCGACGATTACACAGCGTTCGATCGACTACTTTCGGCGAAATATTGAAATGTGTGCTGAGCTCGGAGGTACTTATCTGTTGTTTGCACCGGGAGCAGTAGGACGGCCTAAACCTTACGACGAGAACGAGTTTTTTCGCGCGTCGGAAGCGATTCGGATTCTGGGGGACGATTTTTCCCACGCCGGAGTTCGGGCAGCAATTGAACCGGTACGATCTGCTGAGGTTAGCTTCTGTCACACATTTGCAGAAGCTAAGCGGCTTATTGAAGCGGTGGATCATCCAGCGGTGCAGCACATTGCCGGCGATATTTACCATATGTATACAGAGGAACAGCACGTCGCACAGACCTTGGTTGATTACGGAGAGATGATGACGAATCTTCACATGGCAGACTCCAACCGTTGCGCACTCGGTGAAGGATCAATGGATCTCGATCTGATCCTGATGGCACTCTACGTGGTCGGGTACAACAACCCCGAGTGCTTCTGCTCAGCAGAACCACTCGGACCTGGAGGAGATCCGTATCCACAGATGTTCGGTTCACCGGATCCATCTTTACTGGACCGTCTAGTTAAGAATACAGCAACGGTTTTCTACGAAAGACAAAAAGAAATCCTCTCAGCGACTGACGAAGACTTGCGACGATGGTAGAAGGGAACCCCTATGCATAGCATCTGGACAATGGGAGAAATGTTGGTCGAGATTATGAGACCTCGTACGGGTATGACTCTCCGCCAGCCCGGTGAGTTTCTTGGGCCGTATCCCAGCGGTGCACCAGCAATTTTTATCGATACCGTTGCACGTCTGGGCGTCGGTGCCGGGATAATAGGCGGGGTGGGATGCGACGCTTTCGGCGCATGCTTGGTGGACCGCCTGCAAAACGACGGCGTGAACGTTGAGTGGGTTCATCGCGCTCCACACGGATCTACCGCCGTCGCGTTTGTCGCTTATGCAGAAGACGGTTCGCGAACCTTTATTTATCATATAGACAATACTCCCGCGGTTATCATGCCGGAACTTGTCGATCTGCCGGTGTCTGAGGCAGAATTCTTTCACATAATGGGTTGTTCTCTCATGGCGAGCGATACGCTGCAGCAAGTGATCACCAAGACGGCGAATCACTTTCACGAGAACGGAACCCGTATCAGCTTTGATCCAAATATCCGCTCGGAACTGCTCCTCGAGAAATCCATTATGGAAATCGTAGACCCGATACTTCGGCGAACAAGTATTCTTCTACCCGGAGATTCGGAACTCCGGCTCATTAGCGGCACCAACAATCTCCTGGACGGAGTTAAAACGTTGTTTGATCGATACCCGCTGGAAGTAATCGTGGTAAAGCACGGCAGGAACGGCGCTTCGGTCTTTACTCCGACCAGCTCTTTTTCAATTGCACCGTACGTCGTGAAAGAACTGGACCCGACAGGCGCTGGAGATTGCTTCGACGCAGGATTCCTGGTCGGCATGTTACGGGGTAAGTCGCTTGAAGAATGTGGTGCTATCGCGGCGGCCACAGGAGCGTTGAATGCGGCAGGATTCGGTCCAATGGAAGGCGTGATTGATCCCCAAGCGGTGATCGATCTCGCAGGCATTAGAATCTAATGAGTATCAGATTGCTGGAGACAATCAGAAATCGCAATAAGAGTTGTGGATACAGCGTGACCTCGGTCTGTAGTGCCCATCCGTACGTCATACGTGCGACCCTTGAGCTGCATCGCGATCTGGATAGATTGGCGTTGATCGAAGCGACCTCAAATCAGGTCAACCAGTTCGGCGGATATACAGGGATGCGACCTATTCATTTTCTGGAGAAAGTTCGGAAAATCGCGCTGGATGTGGGGTTTCCGACGTCGAAGCTCGTGCTCGGGGGTGATCATCTCGGGCCACATCCTTGGCGTTCCGCCAGTACCGACGACGCAATGTCCAAAGCATGTGCACTGGTTCACGAATACGTCCGAGCCGGCTTCACAAAAATTCACTTGGACGCAAGCATGCTCTTCCCCGGCGATCCGACCAATCCGGACGGCGAACTCGAAACTGAGGTCGGAGCTGAACGTGCCGCACTATTGTGCCGAGCCGCAGAGTCAGCCAAGTCAATAGACGGAGATGCACCTGTATACGTGATAGGAACCGACGTACC